>JAQBYJ010000005.1 GCA_027622555.1 Verrucomicrobiota bacterium | reverse complement strand
AACCGCTTCGATTCCTACTGGGACCAGAAAAACGCCGCATGAGGCATCTAAGGAAAAAATTTGTCCTGCACCCGTGCTCTAAAGTTGCGCAACTCTGCGGTTGCTTCCCGGTGGGGAACGACCTACATTGCCCCGTTTTTATCGCACCATGCTGTCCCTAATTTTCAAACGATTTGCTGATAGACCTTACAAAAAGTTTATCAAGCAGTCCCAGCCGACCATTGCTCGAATTAACGAATTGGAGCAACAATATCAGTCTTTGTCTGATGAACAATTGCGCTCACATACTCAGCAGTTTCGCGATCGCCTCGAGGCAGGAGAAACCTTGGAAGACATTCTACCAGAGGCATTTGCTACCGTAAAAAATGCGGCGCGACGCCTTTGTGGACAAACCCATGAGGTTAGTGGGCAAAAGCTCGATTGGAATATGGTCCACTACGATGTGCAATTAATTGGTGGATTGGCTCTGCATAGCGGAAAGATTGCCGAAATGGCTACTGGAGAAGGCAAGACGCTTGTTGCAACTTTACCTCTTTATCTCAATGCCCTTCCAGCACTTGGTTGTCATTGTGTTACCGTAAATGATTACCTTGCCCGGCGTGATAGTGAATGGATGGGCTATCTTTTTGAGTTTTTGGGGCTTACCGTTGGTGTTATTCAAAATAGCATGCCTCTGCCTCAGAAAAAGGAGATGTATAAAAGAGACATCACCTATGGTACCGCCTCAGAATTTGGGTTCGATTATCTCCGGGATAACGGTATGGCCATGGTCGCGGATGCTCAGGTGCAAAGTGAGCATTTCTTCTGTATTGTAGATGAAGTGGATTCGATCTTGGTCGATGAAGCTCGTACCCCCCTGATTATTTCGGGACCCGTACAGATAACAAGAGAGCTGCCATTTAATCAATTTAAACCTATCATTGAACGGCTGGTTCGGGAGCAAAGTCGCTTGTGCAACAATTTGGTCGCAGAAGCCAAGAAAGAGCTCGAAAAGGAAAAAATGGAAGACGAGTTTGCAACAAGCTTGTCCCTGCTTCAAGTCCGCTTCGGCATGCCCAAGAATAAGCCGCTCAATCGAATGATGGAAGAGGGGCCTGCCCGAAAGATGATCGAGAAGGCGGATCTGGAAATGCATAATGATTTTCGGAAGAAGGAACTTTTTGATCTCAAGGAAGAACTCTATTACGTAATCGATGAGAAACAGCATCAAGCTGACCTTACAGAAAAAGGTCGCCAACTCGTCAATCCGAACAATCCGGATGCATTTATGTTGCCTGATCTTCCCAGTATTTTCAGTGATTTGGATAAGGATGATGGAAAGGATGAGCGGGCCAAAGAAGAGTTAAAAGCCCAGCATCAGGAAGCCTTTGAAAAAGTAAGTGAAGAAATTCATACCATTAGCCAGTTGCTGCGTGCCTACTCGCTTTATGAAAAAGATGTAGAGTATGTGGTTCAGGATAATAAAGTTCAGATCGTCGACGAAAACACCGGTCGTTTGATGCCCGGTCGCCGTTGGAGTGAAGGTCTACACCAAGCGGTTGAAGCTAAGGAAGGCGTCACTATTGAAAAGGAAACCAAAACCTACGCAACGATCACCATTCAGAATTATTTCCGTCAATATGAGAAACTTTCCGGCATGACCGGGACTGCGGAAACCGAGGCGGCAGAATTTTTCGATATTTATAAGATGGATGTGATGGTGGTACCAACGCACCGACCAAACCAGCGTAACGATCACAATGACGTTATTTTCAAAACACGTCGCTCCAAATACAACGCTGCCTTAAAAGATTTAAAGGATGCTCACGATAAAGGCCAACCGGTTTTGATCGGAACAGCATCCGTTGAAGCCTCCGAGGTTATGAGTCGCATGATCAAGCGGCAGAATATCCCCCATACCGTGTTGAATGCTAAACAGCATGAGAGTGAAGCTGAAATTGTTGCGCGTGCTGGTCAACGTGGAGCGGTAACCATCGCAACCAATATGGCGGGTCGAGGTACGGATATTAAATTAGGTGAAGGCGTGGAAGGATTGGGAGGTCTCCTTGTGCTTGGCACAGAGAGACACGAATCGCGTCGAATTGATCGACAACTTCGTGGCCGTTGTGCCCGTCAGGGCGATAAAGGAGCTTCGAAGTTTTTCATTTCTCTTGAAGATAATTTGATGCGTTTATTTGCGCAGCCAGGACCCATTGCGAATATCATGGAGAAGTCCTTCAGCGAGGAGGATGAGCTAACCCATCCTCTCCTGAATCGCTCCATCGAAAGTGCCCAAAAGAAAGTCGAGCAGCAAAACTACGCCATTCGCAAACGTCTGCTTCAATACGATGATGTATTGAACCAACAGCGTGAAATAATTTACGGCCTGCGGAACGAGGCTTTGCATAATGAAACGCCGAAAGAGCTTATCTATGATATGATCAAAGATGAGTTGGAAGAGCGGTTGGATAACAAAGACCTTTTCAGCGAAGCCGGGAAACAAGGAGATCATGAAGATCGCCAGGGACTCCTTCGCTGGGTGAACACTCATTTCCCGATTGCCATGGCCGAGGACGCTGTCGATTGGACCAGTGCGGAAACTGCCCATGCTTCTATCTTTGCCAAAATCGAAGATGCCTACGATAAAAAGGAAAGGCTTCAGCAACCTGATGCATTCAAAAAACTGGAGCGCTGGATCGTTATTTCTGCTCTGGATCGGCATTGGCAGGATCATCTTACGGAGATGGATGACCTTCGTCGGAGTGTAGGCATTCGTGCATTGGGGCAAAAGGATCCTTTAAGTGAGTATAAGAATGAAGGGTTCAAATATTTCGAGCAAATGCTTGATAATATCCGCAAACAGATTGCTACGTCCCTCTTTCGTTCGGCAGTCATGCTTGAGAGAAACATCATCGATGCTTTACAGGATCGCATGAAAAAAGCGCAGGCGACCCAACCGACCCTTGGTCCCGCTCAGGCGTCAGCACCTTCTCAAGAGGCTCAACAACAAAACTTGCCGGCTCAGCTGCGAATGTCTGGTGGAGGACAACCGGGAATGAATCCCGCAGCCCGCTTGAAACCGGAACCCATTACACGGGACATGCCCAAAGTTGGTCGCAACGAGCCTTGTCCTTGTGGTAGCGGGAAAAAGTATAAGCAGTGCCACGGGAATTGAGGGGTTGAGTTATAGCCTTTATGGGCAGATAAGTTAACCCAAGCGTTTCAAACGCCTTCAAAGGTGAAAATGGTATCATATTTTTAAACAACGAGTTATGGATATTAATATTGATTTTCAATACCTCACAAAAAGTGAACTTACAAAAACGCACCTTCGAAGGCTAAATTTGCCATGCGCGAGGAACTGCGTTCCAGTCCACAACCCGCTTGGTCACGTAGTTTCGAGTGAAACGACACCAACAACCTACGCTCTCGCGCTTGCTTGTGAACTGCGCCTTCCGCCGTCGCCCAAGGGCTATGGCGTGACACGTGTTCCTCATCACATCTCAATTTTTTGAAACACTTGGGTTTATTGAGATGAGCGAAGAAATACCTCATAAAAAATCCTGGAAGCTTGTGTGGGCTGTGGGTGTTTTTGTGGCAACTTTCTGCGTTCATACCTTTGCATTCCCTCCATTTGATGTCCCGGAATTAGGGTATCTGCTCCCACTTCCTGCCGTCATGTGGCTTTTCTATGAGAGTCCTTCCCGGAAACAATTTCTCTGGTCTGTTGGGGGAGGGTTTTGGTTATCCTGGGTTGTTTTGATTGTTTGGTTACGGCATGTGACCTGGTTTGGATGGATCGGTCTTGCCACCATCCTTTCTTTGTTTCCTTGGGTCTGGGTCTGGGTAACCTATTGGATGGTGCCCAAATTTAAAGATCGGGATGTGCTAGTCCGATTTTTGGGAATTCTTAGTGTCTGTAGCGTGTGGACGCTACTTGAGTTTGTTCGGACATTTTTCCTGAGCGGGTTTCCTTGGTTACCTTTGGCAGCAAGCCAATGGCAAAGGCCCTTAATGCTTCAGGTCTCTTCATGGACGGGGTTCTACGGGGCATCTTTTTTGCTCATGATGGTGGGGATGGTGATCGCGTTTTATTTGCGTCATTTATTTCGCGGTCGGCAAAAAGGAATGGCCCGCTTTTGCCCGGAGTTTCTGATTGGAATTACCATCTGGATGTTCGCAACCTTTGGTCTGTTCCAGATAAAATTCGCCCACAATAAACGTGAACCTTTTTTCAAAGCGGCTCTGGTACAGCCCTATATTCCGCAAACTATGAAGTGGGATCATTCGAAATCTGGTGAGATCATGGCGGAGATAAAGCGGCAGGTTGTTTTTCAAAAAGCCATTGGCGCCGATATCGCCATATTTCCGGAAGCGGTCCTTCCGTACCCTCTAATTGGTGACAATGGAATGCGTAATTGGGCTGAAGAATTGACGCGGGAGTTTGGTGGTCCTGTAATGTTGGGTGCTTTGGCCGCTGAGGGAGCTACGCAAAGTGACGATCCTTGGTTCAATGGGTTGATGATAATTTATCCTGATACCGGGCTTGACCAAACTTATTACCAAAAACGTAAACGGGTACCCTTCGGTGAGTTTATTCCTTTCAGAAAGCTTCTCTTTTTTCTGGAGAAGTTTGTGCCAATCGGAAGTGATATATCGGGAGGAAAATCACCTGCACTTCTTCGACTGAATATGAAGGAAGGCACTATCCCTTTTGGAACTTTGATTTGTTACGAAGATATTTTTCCTGGGTTGGCAGTGGATTCCGTTAAGGCGGGAGCTCGATTACTTGTGGTTGTAACCAACGATGCCTGGTATGGAGAAGAAGGCGCCGCCTACCAGCACGCTGCGCACTCTGTTTTGCGGGCGGTCGAAACGAATCGTCCCGTTGTCCGGGTTGGCAATGGTGGATGGAGTGGATGGATCGACGAATATGGCAACATCCAGGATGTGTTGGAATCTGAGGAAGGGTCGGTATATTTCCGAGGTGGAGGTGTGGTCGAAGTCACCTATGATCCTCAGACTTACCGAAAGCTTTCTTTCTTTGTTCGTTATGGAAATTGGTTCATTGCCGTGTGCGTTGGATTGCTAATTGTTTTTCTTTTTCTGATACGCAGAGTTTCAGAAGCCATGTCCGAGGAGGAGGAGTGGCAAGAAGTTGAAAAAATGAAATACAATATCTCCCGTTAACCTCCCCGTCAGGTTGTCATCGGTGGGCGAATTGGGTTCCATTTAATTGGAAACTCATGTTGTTCTGTGGCCCAAGCGTCGAAAATTAACTTGATGACTATATGCTTTTGCGGGTACACTTTGGTTTGTTAGCTTGGGCTACGTGTAGTCAGGAATGATCTTTGCAATCTGCCCTTTGGCCTCGGCCGTACATAGTCAGTAATTTTATCTCTTTTTACATTATGTTCTTTTTTGTCTCTTTTTTTCGAACTTCCGGCTTACAGTTTTGTTTTTTGTGCCTGGGATTGTGTCTAGTTTCAGTTTCAAGCTTTGGGATCCCGAAATCGGGAATTATTTCTGCCGATGAAACCTAGTCTGGCTCGATTGAGGTAACCAATGCGATTACGGTCAATGAAGCCGTCACGCTTACGATTGAGGCTGGCACGATCATTAAATCAGGCATCTCTGGTTCGATTGTGATCGATGGAACTCTCTCTGCAGTGGGTACCTCTGGTAATCCCATTATCTTTACCTCCATCAAAGATGATTCTGTGGGAGGCGACACGAATGGAGATGGCAATACGACATCACCGCTTGCAGGAGATTGGCCGCGGATTGAAGCCACAAATGGGAACACGGCGAATATGATTCTCGAACACGTGATTCTACAATATTGCGGGCGATCCAGCTCAGGTGGAATTACCATACGGTCCGGTCAGGTTTCGATCAACGAAGTGACGATCAGGGATTGTTCGGTAAGCGGCGTTCACTATCTTTCCAGCGCATCGGAGAATTATTCGATAAACCAGTTAACCCTGGAACGTATCGGAAGCACCACTGCATTTATGGGATTAAAAGTAGAATCGACGACTGGAACATTTACTTGTACCGGCCTAAGTTCAACCGACATCGGTGGTGCACATGTGGAGTTGGTTAATGCAGTAGCAAACTGGTCGAGCACGGGCTCAACTTTTTCCGGTACGGGTCTGAAGACCATTAAAATTCGGAATGGGAATGTGAGTGATGCTATCGTTTGGGAAGACGACGTACCCTACTATATCGATTTAGCTTTTACAATTTTGCCAACCGGGTCGCTCACCATTGCTTCTGGTACGGTCGTTTTTGCTGGACCCAGCGGTAAGCTGAACAATCAGGGAAGGCTGACTGCCCAGGGGACTTCGGTGGACCCCATCATTTTCACTTCATTAAAAGATGATACCGTTGCCGGAGATATCAATGAAGACGCTGCCGCTACAACCCCGGCACCTCAAGACTGGCAAGGAATAGATATTTCCGCCAACACCGGAGTCGCTGTATTGGATTATTGTGAATTCCGGTACGCTGGTAGGTCCCAGAGTGTAACTATAAACTGTCGGGGTGGACTAACGACCCTGTCGAACAGTTCTATAAAAGACGGGAACGGCCGAGGGATCACGGTCGCTGGAGGCGATGCCATTCTCAACAACAATTCCATAGTGAATGTGAGTGGTTACGGAGCCTTTTTCTCGAACATAAACAATTTTGTAGTTTTCAAAAATACCTCGATCGACGGAGCCGGTGAAGGCCCCTACTATTTTAGACTGGAGGTGCAGATGGATGCTTCCGGTACCACCTCTGTGAATTCCGGGAAAAACAACGCCATCGTTGTGGACGGGACCACCATTCAAGAAGACCAGATCTGGCAGGAAGATCAGGTCTATTATTCCAACCTGGGCCTGACCTTGAATCAGGACACCACCTGGACCATCGCTGCTGGAACAAGAATTAAGATGGGCGCAAATCGCAGACTGAGCATCCGCGGAGAATTGGTCGCTTTAGGTACGGCAGAAGGTCCGATCCAGATCACGTCCATTTTGGATGACAGTATCGGTGGTGACACGAATGGTGATGGCGCGGGGACTACTCCCGGTCCAGGCAATTGGGATGGCATCATTTCGGAAGTGAACACAAGTACTGTGGATCTGAGATTCACTGAAATTCATTATGCTGGAAGAGGGACTACCAGTGCGGCCTTAATATTGGGCGGTCTGAGCTACGAAGTCCGAAACTCTTTGATTAAGAATAGTCAATCGAACGGAATAAACCTGACTTCAAGATTCTTTGGAATTGTCACCGGAACAACCATTCAGGATGTGGGTGGGATTGGGATTTTGGCCAACAATTCCAATTCCGAAGATTTGATTGATCTGACCAACAACATCGTTACCGGTTCAGCCTTGGCTCCTGTTCAATTTCCACTATTTTTTCAGGCCGACCTTACCGGCTCAACATTGTCCACAGCAACCGGAGCAAGTTTTGTAAACGTGGCTGGATCCCAAATTCAATCGGGTCAGGTTGTAACCTTACAGGCACACACCACCTACCTCTTTAAAGGCGGTGGAACCTTTCCAACCAACCTCTATGTTTTTCTAGGTGGAACTTTGATCATCGAAGAAGGTGCCATTCTGAAATTCGATAAGTTTGGAGGCCTACGAGTCGATGGCTCTTTGGAAATAAAAGGAACAGAAGCAAATCCAGTCATTTTAACATCCCTTATGGATGATAGCGCTGGTGGCGATACGAACGAGGATGGCGATGCCACGGCTCCTCAGCCAGGAGACTGGTTTAATTTTTGGTTCAGTGATGGTAATCCGGTGGACAGATCCGGATTGGCGGAGGGATTTGTGGAAAATGTGGAAGTTCGATATGCAGGTATCGAGAATCTTGGTTTCGCTACAGGTACGCCTGCAGTACTTCTTGATGGAGGAGAGGTCCACCTCTCCAATATTAAAGTAATGGATGTTGCGGATGTGGGATTGCGCGCACGTTTTCCTGAATTAAATGCTACTGTAAATGGTCTCACCATTCTCCGGTCTCCGATTGAAGCTATAAGTCTACAAGGCGGAACCATAGCGCTGGATAATGTATTCGTCGATGAAGTGGATGGTGAAGTTCTGTCGCTGGATCTTCCGAAACTTGTGTTTTCATTAAGCAACTTGATCGTCGGTAACGATGTTGGTCTTAACGCCACGGTGGTTACTCAAGGATTAGTGGAGTTCTCTACTATTCTGGGTCATACACCGCTTGTTATTTTGGAGAATAATTTAATACCTTCCAACTCAACTTTTGGTGCTAATATTCCTTCGGTTACAATCTTGCCTGGAACGGTTGTGAAGCTGGGCGATTTTTCGATCAGAGATGGTGCGAGAGGGATAATTAATCTGAGTGGAACTCCCGGAAATCCTATCATTCTAACGTCGATAAAGGATGATTCGATTCTTGGAGATAGTAATCGTGATGGGAATGCCACAACTCCAGCTCCTGGGGATTGGAGGAATATTTCGCTCTCAAATGAAGCCTCGCAGTTGGAAAATTGTGAGCTTCGGTATGCTGGTGGTTCTGCCTCGTCTCTTTTTATTGGCTCAAATCTTTCGAACACCAATTCCTACTCAATAAATGCATTAAAAATATCAGATACGCTCGGGAGTGCCATTCGGGTAAACCGGCTGGGGACCCTGGATATCTCCAATTGTGTGCTTTTTAATTACCAAACGGCTGGCATCCTCTTCGAAGGATTGGGCGGCACAAAGTTCATTGTAAGGAACAACACTTTTCACGGCGGGCTTAATGGAGTGCGTTTGGAGTCCGCCCAAAACATCCAGTTGGTAAACAATATCATCGCGGGAGCCTCCGAAGCCGGATTGTGGACCGACAACCTGAATCCGTCGGCTACGAGTTCTTACAATGTTTACTACAATCCCGGAGCAAGTGGGGGAGACATATTGGGAGTGAACGTTACCAATTGGATGCCGCTTGATGGTACGGGTGACGTGTTCGCGGATCCGCTGTTTGTAGATCCTGCGAATGGAAATTTTTATTTTGAAACCGGGTCGCCTGCCATCGATGCTGGTAATGGGGCGTTTGCCGATAGACTGGATGCTCGTGGATTGCCGCGTTTCGATGATACTGCGGTTGTTGATACGGGAGCACCGGCTCCCTCCTATACCGATATTGGTGCTTTGGAGCGATTAGGCGCTTCGGATCCGGCTTTGAATCCCGATCTGGAAGTGGATCCGGACTCGATCGTATTTATTACCACTGGCGGAAAATTCTTTTCGTTGAGTGAGCTCCTGGCAGATCATTCTTATGCACCCGGTCAACGCGTGGAAGTCCAATACTCAGTCACCAATACTGGCGCTTCTCCAGCCGTCGGAACTTGGGTGGATGCAGTGTTCTTTTCAAGGGATGCGAACTTCGATATCAACGATGTGTTTGGTGGTTTATCAACGAGACCAAAACCATTGGGAGCCGGCGAATCTTATACGCATTCTTTTGTGTTGAATCTCCCCAATCTGGTGGATGGCTCTTTTCGTGTGATCGTACGGACGGACCATCATTCGCAGCAACTCGAGTTTCAGGATTTCAATAATGCCTCCGCTTCGACTTCTTCCTTCGAGGTTTCTGTGCCAGCGCTTGGTCCTGTTGATAGCTCTTCGAACACTTTTCCTGCAGGGCAGTTAGGGTCACAGTTATTCCGCATCGATGCCTCGGAACACATTGGCTATGACTTGGGAATCACGGTAAGCACCGCTGGTCCGAATGCCCGCATAGGCCTTTTAACCCGACTGGACCAGGTTCCGACTGTGTTTGAAAACAACGGTAAGGATGATGCAACGGCAGGAAATGATGCGCGTATTCAGGTCCCAATAACAGGTAGCGGTATCTTCTATTTGCTAGTGACCGTAGATGATCCCGGTCCTGAACCAAACAATGTGGATGTCGATACTGAAATACTTGGATTCTCAATCATCGAAGTGCTCCCCAACAATGCCGGCAACGGAGGAAGGGTCACGTTGGTTGTGAAGGGAGCCGCCTTCCGGCGTGGAGACGTTGTGTCGCTCCGGCATGTTGATGGAGATCCGTTGATTGTGGCTCAGACAATGATATTCCGCAACTCGGCTTGTTTGACCGCTTCTTTTATTTTCCAGGGAGATAAGCTTGGAGATTATGACGTTATTGTGGCCCGGACAGACGAATCGGTGGTCAGAGTGGCAGGTTTCGAATTGAGAGCTGCGGTGCCAGGAGATGACGACGCAACTTTGACCGTGAGGTTTAACACGCCTGATACGGTACGGCTTAATCCACTCGTCGCCTTGCCCATTGAAGTATCCGTCACCAATTCGACCGGGCAGGATATGCCGGCGCTTGTGAATTTTTCCGGTTCACTTGGCGACCTCGCCCCCGGTGGTATGTATTCAACAAGTCCTGATAGCGTGGGAACCAGCAATCTCAATATCATTCCCATGTCTGAAACGGGAATGCCCGGTATGGTTGCTCCGGGCGAGACCGTGGTGACTATGGTTTATTATCAAGGCGTTGAGCGTGAAAGCATGGGCGAGATGATTCACCAGCAAGCCTCAGCAGTGCGGGTGGATAATACGCCTACTGAAGCCGAAGACGAAAATGAAGAATCGTTTCACCATTCAGAATATCGAGACAGGATTGGGAGCACGGTTGCACGAAATCACCAGGCTGCCAGTGAGGAAGCAGCGCGCTTGGCCAACCTGGGTATTGCGGAGACCAACCTGGCCTCTCTTCTCAACAATATTTATGAAAACATAACTGGGATTGGAACCAACAGACTGACCGGGAAGGTAAAGAATATTAATAATGTGCCACTCGCAAACACCTCAGTTACTATTGCAGACGACGATCCGAATGGCTGGATCTTTAAGGTAATTACCAATTCTATAGGAAATTTTACCGTACAAAATTTGCCAAGCGGATCTTATCATGTGCTGGCAGATGGTTACAGTTCGAGTCCCAACTCAGTCGTAGTCCATGGAGGTAAAGTATTTGGAGACAACGAATTCTGCCTTGAAGCGTTTAAGGCCGGCGAGGCGACTGATCCCGCTACACAGATTCGGCATTTATCACTTCTATATGTCGAAGGAGTTCCGCATCTGTTTTTTGTAAGAAGAGGATTTGTCATGCACACGAAATTTGTCGATGGCGCTTGGACGCTGGCTGACCGGATTTCCGGTGGGACCAACCCACTCCCGATTTATTCGCCGACCTTGGTTAATGGGGCTCCGGCCATGGCTGTATTTTTTGAGCAAAGTGCCCAGCGGTCCGATCCTGATATCGATGTACCGGTAAACTTGAATGATAACCGTATCATGGTTGTCATTGGGTTATTTGATGAGCAGGGCGCATGCATCTGGCACGAGCCGACAGAATATGCTGCTCACGATGATGTCGCATTCTCCAACAGTGCCGCGGCCCTAGCCGCCAATGGAAATCCGCTGGTTGCGTGGACGAGCAACAATCTCACCAATGAGGGTGAAGATTCTGACCTCTACTTCAATGACAGACCCCTGGTTCCCGGGGATATTGGACAGCCTTTGTTTCAACCATCCGATAATCCTGGCTTAACACTGGCCAAGTATACCTCCACTCTCAGTAACGATTTCATCCTGCCCGATTGGAATCCGGAATTGCTGGCGAACACAGAACTCTGTCGGGATTTTAAAGTAGTATTCGCGAGACAAAAGGAATTGGTTAAGTGGGATAGCAACGGTCAGCCAAGAATACTGAAGAATCTTTTTGGAGCTCATGGAGCTTCTGTATCTGCTTCGATAGCTGGGGAGGCCAATCTCCGGGAGGGGAAAGCTACCGGTACGGCTGCGATTGATTTATCTTTTTTCGCCGATGATAGAACTGGCGAAGGTATTTTCATAACAGGTGTTGGAGCTATCGCTGCCGATTGGAAACTGAACCGGCAACGTTGTGATTATGAATTCCAAAGCCTGGCTCTCGGATTGGGAATCAAGGCAAGGGCGCGAATTCCCTGGCCTCAGGCGAGCTTTGATTTGGGGCCTATTGCCAATGTATCGGTGGGCATACAAATTGATGGTGTGTTCGGTGGAGATGTATCGTGGGAAATGCCGCGGCTGTTTCCGACTAAAGGAAAGGTTCAACTTGAAACCGGGATCGGTGGTTATGCCGTTGGCAATGCGATCGGCGACACGGTCAGGGTGGCAGGATTCATAACTGGGAATTTGACTTTGAAGGCTGAAGGCAACGGGATCGAACTGGATGACATCTTTATCCGTGGGAGTATTGCTGGATCGATAGAAGGAACCGGTATCACCCGGGAAGCGACGTTCCAATTTTCTTTCCTTGATGATAGGGTAGTATCAAACCAGGGCCTGCAGGATGGAGGTGGAGGATTGGCACCACAGGCCTATCCCGGGATGCCTGCAGTATTGGAACTACAGGTGGATGGAAGTCTCGAGCGCAGCTTCATGACATCGTCGGGAGTTTTTGTGGAGGAAACGCTGTCTAAACAAGAGAAGCTTGGAAATACGAATACCTACATCATAGATGGTGTCAGTGAAGCTGTGCTACCTGATGTTGCCACGGATCTGGTCGATGAAAGTCGTCCGGCCTTGTACAAGACAGCAAGCGGCGGCGACGCAATGGTGTGGATACGAAGCAAATCAGCGGCTGCAACGGATCTCAATAATTCGATTAGGTATGCCGAGTATGACGGAAGTTCCTGGGCAACTGCCTTGCAGGTTCCCAATACTTCCGGATTGAATCGTGAAGTGCGGGCGATTCGCGATATGAATAACGATCTTCTATTTGTCTACGCTCATTCCGACACAACCGGGCTGACGACAGCTTCAAGTGTCGAAGACATTATGGCTGCTTACGAAGAAGCAAATATTTGTTTTGTCCGGAAAACAGATGCTGGATGGAGCCAACCACAAGTAATCTCTGAGCGTGCGGGGTTAGCCAACCAACTAAGATTGCATAGTTTGCCGGATGGGATGGTGTTTGTAAGCTGGTTGGAAAGTGGCATGGACGAAGCCAATCTGTATGTTCAAAAATGGGATGCTTCGAATGCTTTGTGGCTCCCAGCGTCCAAGCTCTCCGACGGGAAAGCCGTTTCGAATGCGGTGCTTGGGCAGATTGGCAGTGCTGTTACCGCTATATGGTCGGAGGAGGTAAATCTGGGAACGTCCACCAGCTTCAATGACATTGTTGAACGGATGGCATTTGCTACCCTCACAAACGGGAATTGGAGTTCTGCTTCGGAATTTATCATTCCATTCCAGGACCTGAGTTCAGCATCCGTTCCTGTTGAAAGTTTCTCATCGCAATTTCCTTTACCTTCCGGTGATGCCCAAAATCAAGCGGCCAGTGATTTTAGTCTTTTCAGTATTAATGACCTGGTGCTTGTGCCAGTTGGTTGCTGTAACGAACCAATTGAAGATGTACCGCCTATTGTTCTCCGGGAACAATTTATCCCTGATGAGCGCAAATGGCCGACTGGAGTTGGATCCTGGGATCCTAACGACAAATTCGGACTGAACGGGCATGGGCCCGAAGGGTGGATTGGCGGAGACAGACTCATCCCCTATACCATCCTTTTTGAAAATGATCCGGAAGAAGGTGCCACTGCCGCAGCACTGCGGGTGACTATCACCGATACTTTGGATTCAGACTATGATTTTGACAGTTTTGTGTTCAAAAGTTTTGGCTGGGCTGATCTCAGTCGGGAAATTCCGAAAAATACTCAAAACTTTGAAATCGATGTAGCCTCCAATAATGCTGATGAATCGCCATTGACGGTCCGGGTAAAAGGAACTTTTGATCGAAATTCAGGCGCGATCACGATCGTGTTCGACTCCCTGGATCCCCTCACCGGGATTACTCCATTTGGAGCGTTTGATGGGTTCCTTCAGGTGGAAGATGAAACGGGAATCGGCCAGGGCTTTGTCCGTTACGACGTTAAGCAGAAACCGAATTTGCCGCAAGGCACAGAGTTTGAAAATCAGGCGTTGATTATTTTCGATCTCAACGACCCCATCGAAACGCCGACGGTTCTTCACACGATAGATCTAGAAAGACCAATCAGTTCGGCCAGTAGTCCTGCTGTTTCAGATTCGGCATCCTTCTCTGTTGCTTTGAACGGATCCGATCCGGGGGGATCAGGCGTGGCTTATTACACGGTCTATCAATCCGTAGATGGTAGTCCATTCTTCCTCTGGCTTGGTGCATCTGAGGATCCCAATCCCACCTTCACCGGTACTTCCGGAAGAACTTATTCTTTTTATTCTTTGGCAACGGATTGGGCTGGATTGGTTGAAGACAAAGACCCTCTGGTTGAAACCACTACCGTAATCGCCGACTCCGGCATTCGCGTGGAATCAATGGTTCGGATTGATGAAACAAGGGTTAGAATTATTCTGGCGGTTCCTCCAGGGCTCGGTGCAGAAATTCGAGCAGAAACGACTGACCTTATTGATCCGTTTATGTGGAAGGATGTTTCTGAAATAACCGTAACCGATCTTGGAGATAACCGTTTTGAAATCATTGCTCCCTACACGGAAGATTCACGGACGTTCTTCCGGCTGATTGCCGGGGACGGACTATAGGTGGTATTAAAAAGGACGCCCTGAAAAGAGCGTCCTTTTTTAAAGAGGGATTCCGATAGAAAGGATTGCGGTCTGACAGCTAATCCTTAAATTGTGCGACCAGGTCCGTGATGGTTGCTTTGGCATCACCGTAAAGCATGCGGGTGTTCTCCCGAAAGAATAATTGATTTACAAGTCCGGAAAACCCTGCGCCTTGACCACGCTTCAAAACGAAGACGGTTTTTGCTTCAAACACGTTAATAATGGGCATGCCATAAATCGGGCTGGAAGGATCATCACCGGCTGCCGGGTTCACTACGTCGTTGGCCCCGATGACGATGGCAACATCGACTGTGGACATGATAGGATTCACATCCTCCATTTCGGATAGTTGTTCGTAGGGAACATCTGCTTCTGCCAGTAGGACGTTCATATGTCCAGGCATACGGCCTGCGACGGGGTGAATGGCATATCGAACTTCAGCTCCATTTTCTTCTAAAATCTCACCAAGTTCTTTGACCGCGTGTTGGGCTTGTGCGACCGCCATGCCGTAACCAGGTACGAACACAACGCTACTGGCAGCTTCGAGAACAAAGTAAGCATCTTGCCCACTAATGGCTTTCATTTCACCTTCCTGTTTCCCGCCTGCCTTTTCTGCGGTTGCTCCGAAACCACTGAAAAGCACATTGGGCAAAGTTCGGTTCATCGCCTTACACATAATGATGGTCAGAATGAGCCCGCTAGCTCCAACGAGACAGCCTGCTACAATAAGCACGTTGTTCTGAATGACAAATCCGGCTGCACATGCGGCAAGTCCCGAGCAACTATTCAATAAGGAAATAACCACTGGCATATCTCCGCCTCCAATTGGCATCACTCCAAATATTCCCAGGAGTAGGGAGAGAACCATAAAGACCAGGAAATATATAAATGCGACCTCTGCGTTGGGAGCGGAGGCGAACAGGACGCCACTCACCAACATTCCGAGGGAGATCAACGAATTGAAGGCTTTCTGCCCAGCGAAGATTTTGGCTTGGCCACTAATCTTGCCCGATAGTTTTCCCCAAGCGTAAACACTGCCGGTGAAAGTGACTCCACCAATAATAACCGCCAGAAAAATGGCGGATGCAGTAAAGTTGTCTATGGAACCTACTGAGAGATTAACATTTTCTCCAGCTTTGGCATCGATCACTTTCTGGATTTCTGCCCAACCCACCAACAAACTGGCGAGTCCACCAAAACCGTTAAACAGCGCGACCAGTTCCGGCATGGATGTCATCTGAACCCGCTTGGCCGCAACGAAACCAATGAGGGTCCCCATTCCGATACCTGCGACTATCCAGACCCAACTTTCGAACACTTGATTGTCGATCAGGGTTACGACCACCGCGATTAACATACCGACTGAGGAAACCCGGTTCCCTTTGCGAGCGGTACCTGCGGAGCCAAGCATTTTGATGCCATAAATGAACAGAATGGCTGAAACGATGTAGAAGAAATTAATGAGTATGGAGGTATCCATGATTATTTACCTCCCTTTTTCTTAAACATGCCGAGCATGCGGTCAGTTACAAGGTAGCCACCGACTACGTTGATGGTAGCAAGGACAAGAGCAACAAACCCGAGTATCATCGCCATGGTTCCTTGCGGATTGTGCATCGTCGCCAACAAGGCTCCAACGATCGTGATGCCTGAAATGGCATTGGACCCGGACATGAGCGGCGTATGTAACTGTGATGGGACTTTCGCTATGAGTTCAAATCCCAGGAAGGCCGCCAGAGTGAAAATAAATAGTAGTAATATGATATCCATGGGTCAGCAAATTAGGCTTCAGCCAGTTTCTCTTTAAAGGTAGGGTGAATAATTTCTCCGTCGTGGGTCAAAAGGCAGCCCTGCAAGATTTCATCTTCAAAGTTCAGATTAAGGATTCCCTTCTCCTTGTCCCAGAAGTGATCCAACAAACTATAGATGTTTGAGGCATACACCTGGGATGCGTGAAAGGGGACTTCGCTTTCCAGTGTGCCGTTACCAATGATGATCACGCCATTTTCCGTTACAACTTCCTGATTGAGGATCGTCCCTTCAACGTTGCCTCCACCAGCTGCGGCAAGATCAACAATGACCGAACCCGGCCTCATGCCGACAATCATGTCTTTGGTTAACAGGGTAGGGGCCTTTCTGCCAAAAAGTTTCGCCGTAGTGATTACTATATCCGACTGCGCACATACCTTCGCCATGCCCTGGCGTTGCAATTCGATTTGTTCCGGAGTGAGTGCCTTGGCGTAGCCTTGATCGGTTTGTCCCATTTCCCCGAGGTCTATTTTTACAAACTTGGCACCGAGAGATTTGACCTGTTCCTCTACCACGGGGCGTGTATCGAATGCCTCGACGCGGGCACCGAGGCGTTTGGCCGTCGCAATGGCCTGCAGCCCGGCAACACCCACACCAATCACAAACACGCGACTTGGCGATATGGTACCAGCTGGTGTCATCATCATCGGCAAGATTTTGTTTAAGCGCTCGGCGGCTTTTATGACCGCGTAGTAGCCGGCGACATTCATCTGTGAACTTAGGACATCCATCTTCTGCGCAAGCGTGGTGCGCGGAATCATTTCCATGGAGATGGCGCTCACCTTGGCTGCGGCAAATGCTTTGAGCAGATCCAGGTTAAAGAAAGGATCCAGATAACCGATGAAGAGGCTCCCTGGTTTGAGTTTGGCAATCGACTCTGGTGTCGGCAGGTCGAGCCCGAGGACTAGATCGGCCTGGCTGATAGAAGAATCACCAGTAGTAAGGGTGACGCCTTTTGCCTTATAGTCGTGATCCGGGTAACCGCTCTTGTCGCCCAAACCGGATTCAGCGCTTATCTTTAAACCCAACGAAATGAGTTTTTCTGCGGAATCAGGTGTGAGGGCGGTGCGGTTTTCCCCTTGGATTGTTGATTTTGGTATAAAACCTTCCATAATTTTGGAATCGTAACAGTCTGAATAATGCGAAGTGAAGGACCACAGAGTTACGACCAAGTGTGACAATGGGAAGGAGAAATGTTTAGGAAACTGTAAAATACGCCACTTCTGTGTACGAAAAACCAATTAATTATCTGGATACGGGAACAGTAACCATTTTCACTGGAACTAACGTTTAAACAACTAATTGGATTAAACTATGAAAGAAAATCATACCCACAAAGAACCGACCGAACAACCTTTGAAAGACAAACGACGTAAGAGTGGTTTTACCCTTATGGAAATTCTCTTGGTCATGGCCCTGCTTGGAGGCATGGTCGTTTTTGGATTAGTCAAAGTTGGCGAAATCCTGAAAGGCGGGCAGGAGGAGACAGCCAGGATTTTTGTGAACGATACGATGAAGGCTACTTTGTTTCGTTATCGTATAGACAATGGACGCTACCCGAGTACTGAAGAAGGATTGCAAGCACTTCTAACTCAGCCGTCTGGTGCGCCTAATTGGAAGGGGCCTTATATGGAAAGAAATCCAGCAGACCCATGGGGAAGGGATTACCAATACATCATGCCAGGGAAAAACAACACTACCGGTTTTGACCTCTATTCTCTTGGCGACGACGGTGTCGAAAGTGCCGACGATATCGGTAACTGGTATTAATTCCACCTATGTCATCGGGCATGTACAAGCGAGGCTTCACATTACTTGAAGTTCTGCTCACAATTGTACTGATTGGCTCTGTTTGGGTTATCTTTGCGGTGAATATGGGTACACTGCTGGACAAAGATCCTATGACTGAGCTCGAGAGTTCATTTGTGTTGGCTCAGACAGAAGGCCGTATGTTGGCCTTCGAAAAACGACGATCGGTAGAAATGATTTGGGATGTAAAGGGGAGTCAATTTGTCTTAATGGATCCCGAGGTTGTTTCCTCTTACCCTATTGAAGAAATCGATCTTGAGCAGTTTAAATTAAAGGCTACGTTTTTCATGCAGGAACCTACTTATAAAGGGGAATCGTTTAGCGATCCTTCCTTGTATGAAGTTGATAGTGTCATGTTATATTCCGATGCAACATCCGCACCTTTCAGGGTTATTCTTGAAGGTGGAGAACGAACGCGCGAGTTGATCATAGAACCTTTTACCGGTTTTGTTACGCGAAGTAGCCGATGAAAATAGACAACAAAGGGTTTACGATTCTTGAAGTGCTGGTTGCGGTTGTCATTTTCGCTGGTGCTGCCACTGTATTGGTTGCTTCCTATATCAACATATTGAGTAACTTTGAAGCAAGTCGGGTGAAGGCTAACTTTGACGAAGAGCTCGCTTATGTAAGGTCCGAGCTTCAGATAATCAGCGATGTGGAAGAGGCAACGGACGGAAGAGAATTTGATATGGGCAACGGTGTTCAAGGCATTTGGTATTCCGAGATTGAGATGACAGAGATCCCTAATCTCTTCACCGTGAACCTGGTCGTGGATATGACGGATTCGGAGGGAGAGCAGCAACATCTCAATCAGCAGTTTTATTTATTGCGCCCATCTTGGGGCGAACCTGACGAAGTGGATAAAGCCCGACAGGATATGCAGGAACGCATGCAAGATTTTCGTGAAGATCAACAGTTTGGCTGGGAATACAAGGAGTTATGAAATCGAGCCAACATAACCGGACTGGGTTCACCTTATTGGAAGTACTTTTGGCGATCCTTCTAGCAGGTGGTATTATGACAGCTGTCCTGCTTCTAACAGTAGGGCTTGGCGATATTTGGCGTGGGACAACTCCGGTCCGCAATTTGGAAGTTCATAGTCGACAAGTTGTTGATTTTTTAAAGCGAGGATTTCGCCGCGCACTTCCAGTTGAAACCGATGGCTTGGCTTACGTTTTTCTTGATCACAGTTCCGGCGAATTTAATACAAGTGGGACCCCCTTATTGACCTGGGAAGTACGTGAGACGGATGGGATCATTTCCTGGCAGAACCAATCACTGCCTTATGTGATTTATCAGTTGGAAGTAGTGGAAGGTGTAGGACTGGTTCTTTATTGGCAGTCTCGATTGGAAGTTGATTTTGAGGAAGTTCCTCCCCGGCAGACGCTTATCTCGCCTTTTGTAACGGCCATTGAATATCACTATTACGATCCCGACACAGAGTTGTGGGAACTTGAGGCCGAACCTCGCTCGAATACCGAAAGACTTTACGACATTCCACGGCGAATAAAAATTAGTTTCGAGGCTGAAGAAGAAAAACCCATTGTCTACGTTATCAATTTACCGAACTCAAATGAGGGGCTTCCTGTTTTCTGATGATGCATTTCAAAAATCAGTTAAATTTATCGGTAGACGGAGCCTCCAAGGGAAGAGCGTTTCAAAACGACCTCCCTTTAGGAACTATGGTTAATGCTTGCAGCAAGCCTTCAAAGGCATCGGGTAAAAGAGGAAGTATCATCGTCTTCGTTTTAGGGATGATATTTTTGCTCAGCATTTTGCTCGTACAGTTCATGGAGCAGATCCTTCCTCACATCCAGATGAATGCCATGAAAAATTCTGAGAGCGATCTTCGTCGGGTAGCCTATTCGAGTCTCGAAGTTTCTCTCGCAGTAATGTCTGAGTATGTAGACTATGATGGTGCCCTGTATTCACCTGCCCAGGGGTGGAATGACCCACTCGGTTTTGCCGGGATCTCATTCCCCGATGCTGAAGTAACGGTTGATTTCATCGACGAGTCCGGGAAACTTCCTTTCTCAAGTTTATATCAGGACAGTACCACTTTCTTGGTAATATTAAGCGATCTCGGGTTTGATGATTATACCGCCACTGAGTTAGTCGATAAATTTCAGGATTGGGTAGATGAAGATGATTTGGTGAGGCCAGATGGTGCAGAAAATGATTTCTACCTGGATGCTCCTATTCCCTACGAACCGGCGAATCAGCCTATAAGTTCGCTAAGAGAATTGGCCTTAATTGGTGGGTTTCGTGAAGAGTTTTTTGATATCAACGGTCGCCCCACGCAGCTTTACTACAGTTTTGAGGCTCTTTTTTCAGCTGTTAATGAGGGCAGTGTAAATATCAACACCGCCGATTCCGCCCTGTTTTCTTTAGGTGAGGACGGAACGACTTATGAGCAAATGCCATTTTGGGAATTTCTTATGGGCGACGACGGAGTCCGTGGGACAGCCGATGATCGCTATTTCTCAAATACTTCCCAGGTGCCCGAATCCTTAAAAAGTGCCATTCCTGGAGTTACGGTTTCTAACAAAATGGAATGGATCAATATCATCATCAGAGCCAAACGAGGATTGAGTGTATTCGAGCTACGAGCCCTTGTTTCAATGAATGGACAATTTCCGAGTAACCTCAATACCGGTTTCGATCGTTTCCACCGTGAAGAACCTGCTTTCTCGATCGAAGACAACGCGGAGAGGTCTCAAGAAATCAGAAACCTCACTTACCCGTTTGTTGTCGTAGAAATACAGGAGAATGAAATTGTTCTTTAATCCTTAAGAAAACACCGTAACCTCAGTGCCTAATCAAACTTTGATGCCTAAAATCCCGCAATGGATCCAACAACTTATCGGATCAGAAGAGTCAATCGAACCTGTGCTTGTTTCAGGGAACTGGTTTGTCTCCAGGGCTTTTTCGGTTCCTGAAGGACTGAAAGATAAAGAACTGGAAGAATTCGCTGAGTTAAGTGTTGAGGAAATTTCTCCATTCAATCTCGAGCAATTAAACTGGGGATACTTCTATGGCGAAGAATCCAGCCGTTTATTCATCTATGCTGCTTTCGACCAAAAGCTACGGAAGGATTTGGTTGAATCCGAACAGTTTGATTATGCCTTTCCGGATTTCGTGCAATCCTTCGGATTGAAATTCGAACGGGCTACTTTAATTTTTCTTGTTCATGAAACGACTCTTTCGGGTATCCTGCTTCCAGCAAATGATGAGGTCCCTCAGACGGTAGTCGGAATTACCTTGGACCCTGAGTTTAGTCCAAGTGATTTGGAAGACGCCAGGAAGCGCGTCGTTCAACGGATTGAAATTCAGGTTAACCGCCGGCACGAGCCCACCTTGGCTAATCCCATTGTCGATTTTGGCAGTGTTGAGGTGAGTGATATTATCTACACTCGGAATTGGGAATTCAAAGAATCCAAGGCGAAACCTTCATTAGAGTTAGTTCCATATGGAGACAGTTTCGGCAAAGGGACTGAAGTAGGGATTAATGAAACAGGTAAATTGTGGGCAATGGATGTTCGCAAAGCAGATGCGAAGGAGGAGTTAGCCAAAAAGCATGGATGGTCACTTTGGTACTGGAGGGGCACCATGATCGTTCTTCTTCTTTTCTTCATCCTGGCGGCTGGAGAGGTCGGCTTGCTTGCTTTTACCAAGTGGAACGAAAAGCAATTACTGATTGCGCTGGAGAAAGAACCGAGAGCGTCGGATGTAATGGAGAAGTCCGATATTCTCGCCAAAATTAATCAGATTACGACAAATCAACTGCTGCCTTTCGAGATGCTGACAATCGTTAATGAGTACCGGCCAGAGACCATTTGGTTTACTCGTTTCATCGCTGAGGGTGGGAACGCCGTGCAGGTTGAAGCCGCAGGCCTGCCGTCTTCGGACATAAATGGATTTCAAGAGGCACTTCGCGACGTTGAAGTTATAAGCAATGTAACCATTTCCAATAATCGTGTGGCGAACAATCAAGCGAGTTTCCGGATGCGTATTGAATTTCAACCCGGGGCACTCGAGCCGCAAACGTTTATAGCTGAATTATGATCTCTGAAGTAAGGAAGTTGCATAAAAAGACCTCGACTCGAGAGAAGTTTCTCTTGCTCTTATTTGTCGGAGGTATCGCCTTGGTTTGGCTTTCGTATTCTTTTTCACGGTACAGCCAAGGTTATAAAATTCACTCTGGAAATAGGAGCCAGATAAATACGTATGATGAAATTCTTTCCCAAAAGGAATATATCGAAGCTCAATTGTTAGAAAAATCCTCCCAGTTGGATGCTTCAAAAACGTTGTCAAGCACGGAACTTACTGGCCGTATCACAACAATCGTAGCGGCGATGGAGCTAAAAAAATATGATATCAATACGCCACAGACCGAAGAGGGATCTCTCTTCACATTTCACAACGTTCGTTTAACAGTAAATCAAGTTGAGCTCGAAACTGTGTTACGGTTGTCGGATCAATTAAAAACCTTGGTCCCTTACGTGACTTTGGACCGTGTTACTGTTACCCCCGATCGCTCAGATCCAAATATTACCACAGTTCAATTCTTTATATCTTCGGTCGAAATGACTGCATCCTCGTCATGATTTACACCGTTAATAAAATGTTAGACTCCTTTCATGAGGAACCGAAGGACCTCTTCCCAGACTTAGGAAACATCAAACTAGCCTAATACGGATCCCAAACATGCTTTTCAATACTATGCGTTTTCACAGGAAATCCCAGTCCACCAAGAGCCGTTCTTCTTTTAGATGGTTGCTGATACTAATGCTCAGTTTGAGTAGTCCATTCTTAAGCCAATCCTTAATCGGTCAGGCTAACAATGCCGTTGCTCCACTCATCCTTCGGGGTGATTCCGTCGACTCCGTTTTGGCCTTGCTTGAAAAACTTACTGGTCGATCCGTTATTCGTCCTCAAGGACTCCCTGCTCCGCTTTTCAATTTTACCAGTCAGCGGCCCCTGACTGTGGAAGAGCGGATCATTGCGCTCGAAAGTATTATGGCCTTAAATGGCATCGCTGTTATTCCTCAAGGTGAATTATTCCTTAAAGTCGTTCCTACGTCTTCGGTCACTGGCAGAACTCCGGAATTTATTGATGGAGACCTAAACGATTCTCCTGACACGGAAGGTGTTTTCACCAAGTTTTTCACGTTGAAACACCTTACAACTGCCGAGATCCAACCGTTGATTCAACCATTCCTCAGTCCCGGCGTTGGTCAGATTTTTCTCTACGAAAAAGCGAACGCCATGCTTATTACCGATGGTATTGTAAATTTGAAGCGCGTCCAGATGGTGTTGGATGAAGTGGATCAACCATCAAATCCGAATGTGGTGGTGAAGTTTTACGATATTCAGCACGCCATCGCTTCTGAAATTGTGGCTCAGGTAGAGAGCATTATTACAGCCGGTTATGGTAAATATTTAAATGCGAATTCAACGATTCGGGCGGATGATCGGACCAATCAGGTAATCGTAGTTACTCATCCAAGTAATTTATCCATTATCGAACAGTTTATTAATGAAATCGATCAGGACCAGGGGCTCTCTATCTTTAATGAAGCAATTGCCCTTAAACATGGTGATGCAGTCGCGATTTCAGGAATACTGAGTGAGATTGTTTCCGGCCAAGCTAACCCCAATGCCACCGGTCAAGTCAACCGTCGTACTCAAGGAGCCCAGGGTCAGCCAGGTGCGAATGCTGCTCCCAATGTAGCCCAGGCATCTCAACCCGCACCTTCTGTAACCGTTCGTGGCGGAAACAGAGCAACCGGAGAAGAGTATGGGCTACAGTTTAGTGATCACCTTACTATTGTGGCCGATGAACGAAGCAATGCATTGATTGTAACAGGAACGAAACGCGATATTGAGCAAGCCAGGCAACTGATAGAGAAGATCGATGTTCTTTTACCTCAAGTGCGGGTGGATGTCGTAATTGCCGAAGTAAGCTTGAATGACAGTGATGGTTCAGGAATCAGCCAATTCGGTTTCAACTACGCAGGTGATTGGGATGGCAGTTCCTTCGATGGATTTTCAAGCAACGGTTTTGCTGTTTCTCCCACCGAAGGAAGCACTGGGATTTTCCCCTCAAGATTGAGTATGGATTTTGTGTTTAGCGTCGCTGAAACCAACAATAACATCCGCCTGATCAGCGTGCCCACGATTATTACGACACACAATAAGGAGGCGGTACTTATTGTTGGTGAATCCAGGCCACTCGTTACCGGTACTCAAAACAGCGGCTTGAATGGATCTACTACCAGCCAGGTGCAGTATCGCGATATCGGAATTGAGTTAACAGTGACGCCTTTGATTGGCTCCGATGGCTCGATCCAACTGGAGATCGATCAAACGGTGGATAACCTGGGAGGTTCTGTATCTATCGATGGCAATGAGCAGCCCATCATCACACGAAGGCAGGCAACCTCTTCCGTAACCGTGCAAGACGGTGAGCTAATTACTTTGGCAGGCTTTCAGGAAGCCTCTCTCGATAAGAGTCGAAACTCCGTTGGTTTTCTAGGAAAAATTCCGATTGTTAATCTGCTTTTTACTCCAAAATCAGAAACGAGCCGTGATACGGAACTCATCTTTTTTATCAGACCTAAAATTCTGCATACCTCAGCGGAGGCCAATACTGACTCACTCGATAAGGTGGCTCGGTTCAAAGATCCGGCAATGATAACTAACGCTTTGAGTGGTGACGTTCAGATTTATGACGAGTCGAAGAATGAAACGAAAAACGAATCTGATGATTGGAAACCAAATCGCAGAGGATCTAGAAAATGAAACCATTAGTCCTGATTTTTCCCCTCAGTTTATTCTGCAGCCTGTTGCCGGGGCAAAATAATGTGTCACTGCTAGAAAAATCTCCTTTCATGCCTCCTGGAAAGGCAGCAAGCGCGAACGCTAATGAAGTTGTTGGGCCAGCGTCACTGGCAAAGCTGCAATTACGGGGAATTACTTCTATTGATGGAGAGTATATATTCAGTGTTTATAATCCTGATACACGAGAAAGTATGTGGCTATCCAAGGATATTGAAGAAGAAGGTCTCGTCGTTAAGAGTTACGATCCGGATGGTAACACGGTGGTAATCCATTCAGAATCAGAAAACCTTTCCCGGCAGATGAAGATGAACGATTATGCTGCCTCAACTGTTTTGAGAGCTCCGCCTACTGTTACTCGTCAGGCTCCCCCTCCTTCCATGCTTCAGGCACCAGGTACTCCGGCCGTGAGACCCACTATTCCAACTTCATCCTTGTCCGCTACGCAACAGGCCATTGAACGTCCGACAAGGAGGAACCTTGAGACACTCAGGGCTCGGAGAGAAGAATTGGCTGACAAATTGCGAAAGCAACCGCCATCTACGGACAAGCCGCAAAGTGGAACTACTCCAGGTCAAGGAAATGGAGACAAACGTTAATTCGGCATTGAGTTATGGTTTCAGCAACATTTGAGAAAATCCCTTTTCTGGATACGCTTCCTCCAGAAGAACAATTTGAGTTTAGAGAGTCGCACCCAAAGGAACGTATCAAGCTTCTTGTAGATTTCACGGGAAAATCAACCGACGAAGTGATGCAAAAGGTGTCGGAAGCTGCGCAGATTGAGATCGATCCGAATCCAGTATTTGATCCTGAGCGCGTAAGGGAGATGCCTTCTCGTTTCATTCACGCTTATCACTGTCTGCCTTTAACCACCGAAACGGGAGATCTTGTTCTTGGTACGGTTTGGCCGCCCGACGGTCTGATGGATGACTGGGTATTTGCTACAACCGGTCAATCGGTCTCGTGGAAACTGGTAAGTGCGGAATTAGTAAATAGGTTTGTAACCGAATTTTTTGGAGTTGGGTCTGAGAGTTTTCAAGACGAAGAGGAAGACCACCTGGAAGTGGCCGTTGACGGGGAAGAAGAAGATCAGGATGCAGCGATTATTCGTTTCGTGAATGAGATCATCCACCAGGCCGTTGAAGACAAAGCCACGGATATACACATTGAGCCTCAAGCAGAAGAATTGAGAATTCGCTATCGCGTTGATGGCGGACTTATCTCCATTCCGGTCCCCGATAGCCTAAGGCATTACCAGGATGCCGTGATCTCCCGTATGAAGATCATGGCAAAAATAAATATTTCTGAACGAAGACGCCCACAGGACGGCCGGATCAATTACAAGTCTACGGATAATGAGTTGGATATTCGTTTATCGACGGTTCCCACTTTGTATGGAGAAAGCGTGAGCCTTCGATTGCTTAACAAAAAATCCAAGCCTCCTACTTTTGTTCAACTCGGGCTTCCCGAAGAGGATCGTGCGATGATCGATGAAGTGTTGGCATTGCCACATGGTATCGTCCTTGTGACTGGGCCTACTGGTGCCGGAAAATCCACGTCTCTCAATGCGTTTATCCGTGAGGTAAATTCTTCCGACAAACGGGTCATAACCATCGAAGATCCGGTTGAGTATGAAGTTAAAGGTGTGAACCAAATCCAGGTTAATAACGAAATTGAATTTGGATTTGCACAAGCGTTGCGTCATGTGCTTCGGCAAGATCCTGATATCATCATGGTCGGGGAAATGCGCGATGCAGAAACGGCTGAGATTGGAATTCAGGCTTCCCTTACTGGCCACCTTGTTTTCAGCACCCTTCATACAAACGATGCTCCGGGTGCACTGACTCGGCTTATTGATATGGGTATTGAACCTTTCCTGATTGCCTCGGCCATTGAAATGGTGATTGCTCAACGCCTGGTTCGTCGTCTGTGCATTCATTGTGCTGAAAGCTATCCGTTTCCGTTCGATGAATTAAGAACAACCCTCCGCAATCTTCGCCTTGATATGGCAAAGGGAGCTGGGGTTACCTCTCTGAAACGTCCTGTTGGTTGCAGCCAATGTCGTAAAACCGGTTATTCCGGACGGGTGGGTATCTATGAAATCTTACGGGTCGATGATAATTTGCATGATTTAATTGTTGAGCGGGCTTCTTCCCGGGATGTGCGTAAAAAGGCGCTGCTTCATGGTATGCGCCCCCTGGAAGAGTCCGGATGGAATCTTGTAAAAGCCGGCACGACTTCTCTGGAGGAAATATTTCGCGTAATTGAAATGGAGTCATCCATGAATGATTCTGTAACGCTTCCTGCAGATGGCTGAGTTTTCATTTTCCGCAAAGGATACAGGCGGTCAGACGGTTAGTAGTAGTTTACAGGCGACTGATCGGAAGGATGCGATTCGCAAAATCCGCGCTCGAGGACTGACTCCTATTCAAGTAAGCTCCGGCAATGCTTCTTCGAGCAAGCCGCAGTCCATCCAACAGAAATCAAAGGCGAGCAAAGTCATCGAAGACAAGCCGTTAAAAGCCGTAAAAATTAGCCGAAGGCATGGACTTCCGTTTCTGAAGAACTTTTATGAGCTTCACAAAAGCGGTTTACCAATAGCCGAAGCCCTTCGGATTCTTAACAAGCGCATCAAAGATCCGGCGCAGGCTACCATCACCAAAAAGTTGCTGCGCAATGTGCAGGAGGGGAAATCGTTTTCCGATTCCTTGTCTGACATGGGTAATGTATTTGATGGATCCACTATCAATCTGATCGGTGCTGGAGAAATGACGGGCAACCTGCATGAAGTTCTCGCACGTCTGATTGAATATATGGAAAATCGTCGAGAATTGAGGAACAAGGTGATAGGTTCTTTGATTTATCCGTGTATTCTTCTTTTCGCCGCGGTTGGAGTTGTGATCTTTTTTCTCTTCGTGCTGATGCCGAGGATGCAGGCGCTTTTTGATTCTCTTGGTGGTCAGTTACCCATTGCTACAAGATGGTTGTTAGGTCTTGCCGATTTCTTTCTGTATGCCGGTCCCTTTATCGCGGTTGGCGGATTCTTGATAATCACAAGTTTATGGCGTTGGCACAAAACGGAGAAGGGCGGACTGGTTATTGATCGTTTCCTGCTTAGGATTCCATTGCTTGGGAATATGATCATTTATGCTGAGACAACTCAGATTACCCAGACCCTGGGGCTTCTTTTGGAAAATGGAGTGACCACTGTCGAAGCGTTTAAACTCACCGGACGAACGATTGGAAACAATTACATTTCGCAGGAGTTCAAAGTGGTCAGGCAAAAGGTGTCCGAAGGTACCGCTGTAACCAAGGCCCTGGAAAACATGGACATCATGCCTGAAATCATGCTCGATTTAATTTCAGTTGGTGAGAACACCGGTAACCTTGTCCCTAGCTTTTATGAAGTTACCAAGATGTTTCAGAAAAGACTGGAGCAGATATTAAACACGCTAACTGGGGTGATTTCCTTAGGTGCCCTACTGTTTGCCTTCATGTTTGTGGCTTTGATCGCATTCGGGATTGTTTCTGCGATATTTGGGGTTAGCCAGAGCCTCAGTCACTAGTTTTTAAAACTTACCTTGAATGGTCTGGGTATTTTATCAATGTGAGAAAGCTTAATGCTGCCCAATCTAAAAAAGAAGACTCCTTTTGTAAGCTCGATTCAGCAACGTATTCTTTCTGATGAGCTGACGAAGCTCCGCGTGCAGCATGATTTGTGGTATCAACCTTTTGAAAAACAGGAAGGCAACAAGGTTTGGTTAAAGGGGAAGCAATACCTGATGTTGTCCAGCAACGATTACCTGGGGCTCGGTTTTGATCCGCGAGTAAAAGAAGCCGCACGAAATGCATTGGAAACTTGGGGAACCAGCCCGACCGGATCTCGATTTGCGAATGGAAGTCGATACTACCACAAAGAACTTGAGGAACAGATTGCAGATTTTTTAGGTAAAGAAGCCTGCCATGTGCATTCAGCCGGCTACCTTTCCTGCGTAGCTTCAGTATCCTG
The DNA here is from genome assembly GCA_027622555.1 of Verrucomicrobiota bacterium. Classification (NCBI taxonomy): domain Bacteria; kingdom Pseudomonadati; phylum Verrucomicrobiota; species Verrucomicrobiota bacterium. Next base: position 71,305 of record JAQBYJ010000005.1, on the reverse strand, counting down.
TTTTGTGAGTAAAGGTGACGTGGTGCTGGTGGATCGACACGTACACTCGAGTCTCTGGGACGGGTTACGCCTGTCTCATGCGACCATCGAGAAGTTCAGGCATAACTGCCCGGCAAGTCTTGAAGAAGAGATATCTTTTGTGCCTGAAGGGCGGAAAAAAATGCTGGTATTTGAAGGCGTGTATTCCATGGAGGGCCACATAGCTCCGGTGGACGAATTTGTTGAGATTGCCCAACGTCATGATTGTTTTATTGTTTTGGACGATGCTCATGGGTTTGGAGTTCTTGGAACGCATGGCCAGGGAGCTGCGGAGCACTTTGGAGTTCAAGACTCGGTTGATGTTATCAGTGGTAGTTTTTCAAAATCGCTGGCCAGTACTGGTGGATTTGTCGCAGGTGACAAAGCAGTGATTGACTATTTGCGCACCTATTCCAAACAGACTATTTTTTCTGCGGCAATAAACCCTACACAAGCTGCCATGGCTGGCAAAGCCTTGGAGATTCACCGTGAAGACCCCGGGTTTTTCAAAAGACTATGGGCCAATACTCATCGGTACCATGCATTTCTCAAGGGACTTGGTTTAGACTATTGGGAAAGTAAAACGCCTGCCGTTCCAATCGTGGCAGGGAATAAGGAGGGCGCTTATTTCTTTTCTCAACGACTCATGGAAAAAGGGGTCTATGCCAATATCATCATTCCTCCCGGAGTTCCCCCTGGTAAGGAACTTGTCCGGACCGCTATGTCCGCGAGTTTCTCGGAGGAAGACATGCAGCGAATAGAGGAAGCAATCACTTATGCTTCAAAAGCGCTGAAGTAGGCCCCATTCACAGCCCAATCGGGATTCCTTTTCAGGTAGGGAAGCTTCTGTGAATTTAATGATAAAATCAGATTGAGACTGGAATTGATGGGACAGGTTTCGTTGGTTGTCTAGAACGAAGACCATCTTATTTCCCAATTCTCTATAGTAACTTTCGAGTCTGTTGAGAATTTGTTAATGTCTATTAAATTTGAGTATCATGAAATTACCTGAATCCGTGCTTTTAGTAGAAGACGAATCTCATATTCGTTTAATGTTCCGAAAGGTGTTTGAGATGATGGGTATTCCCATCATCCGCGAAGCTAAGAATGGTTTGGAAGCCTGTAGTGAATACGGTCGTGAACCAACGGATGTCGTCATGATGGACATCAATATGCCTGAAATGAATGGCTTGGATGCAATGGAGCGGATTCTAAAAGCAGATCCTGCAGCCATCGTAATCATGTTAACTTCCCTTAGCACGCGAAATGCGGTCGATACCAGTCTGAAAGCCGGTGCTACCTATTTCATCCGCAAGGACACTCCCATAACAGAAATGCAATCAGCGCTTGCCGAAGTGTTTGAGCGTGTTTTCGAAGACTAATCCTCCGCCTCATTCATCTTTAAAAGCTATCACTCATGGCAACTGAACTAATAGGCGCACCTAAACCAGTTTTATATAACCTCAAAGAATTGCGCAAAAATGCGGAATACGAACGCGAGAATAATGTTATAGGTAAAGAACGAATCGATCGTCTTGAGATTGAACAACTGTTCAAAAATAAACTCAAAAAGAGAGCGATTCAGACCAAAGAAAAGAAACCGTTTGAGGAGCTTATCAATATTGTTGATCCGGCCATACCGGAAGAGCACCGAATAATCATCAAAGAATATTTGGACGCGGATTCTTTAAGAGGAGTTGAGGATGCCGTTTTAAAAGGACTCATTGGCAAACGGCAGGCGGGTGAACTCTGGGCAAACAAAATCGGCGTTGCTTACCTGGATCCTATTCAATCGGTCATAACAGATGATGCCCTCAGTTTGATTCCAGAGGAAATTGCCCGAAAGGCAGGTGTCTTGCCCTTATATCTTTTAAATAATGTTCTAACTATTTCAACTTCGAATCCCCGAAATGAAGAGTTAAACCGTCGCCTGAAATTTATTAGTGGGCACAACATCAGCCCGATTTTTGCGTTTCCTTCTGAGATCAAAGACGCGATTGAAATTCATTATGCGTCCGAGGAGGATGTCAGCACTATTATAAAGCGTTTTCAGGAGCAAAACAAAGGAGTCTTGGAAGACCTGGATGAACTGGAAATTGGGCATCTGGCGGAATCCGAAATGTTGGCCAATATTGTGGATTCGATTATGCACTTCGGAATCAAAGAAGGAGCTTCCGATATCCATATAGAACCGATGGAAACTAAATGCCGTGTGCGCTTCCGGATTGATGGACGCCTGCGTGAGATACTAAGTTTTAATAAATCCATTCACCCGGCAATGGCTTCCCGTATCAAGATTCTTTGTAAACTTGATATTTCTGAAAAACGGTTTCCTCAAGATGGCCGTTTCGAAATGCCTCTGGGAATGGTGAAAGCGGAGTTCCGGGTGTCTTTTATTCCGGCTAGTTATGGGTCCAAGATCGTTATTCGGATTCTTGGATCAACTGGCCAAAAAGGTGCAATGACCCTGGATGATATGTTGGTTTCTGGCATTGTATTAAAACCTTGGAGACGTCTGATTCGTAGCCCCAATGGGATCGTATTTGTTACCGGACCTACCGGGAGTGGAAAGACGACCACGCTTTATGCTTCGCTACAGGAATTGAATTCTCCGGAGGTGAATATCTCCACTATTGAAGATCCTATAGAAATTTCCCTGGATGGGCTAACTCAGTCTCAGGTAAATCACTCTATTGCTCTTGGTTTCCCGGATTTACTTAGATCGTTACTGCGTCAGGATCCGGATATTATTCTTGTTGGTGAGATTCGAGACTTGGAGACTGCGAAGATTGCGACCGAAGCCGCATTAACCGGACACTTGGTTTTCGCCACTCTGCATACAAATAATGCGGTTCAGGCGGTAACTCGTTTGGTAGAAATCGGGATTGAGCCCTACATGGTTGCGCCTTCAATTACTGCCGTTCTTGCCCAAAGACTTTGTGCGAGATTGGATGACGCAAATAAGGAAGCATACATACCTTCTGAAGAATTGTTGTCTGGAATTTTTGAAAATCCGGAGTTTGCCAAGGATTTGTTGCTATACCGGCCGACCCCTAATGTAACGGGGACTCCCCAGGCTTACAAAGGTCGTGTTGCTATTCACGAATTGGTCACCGTCACCGATGAGATTCGGGCACTTATTTCGAATAGAGCCAGTGCGGAAGAACTAGCTGTGGCCGCTTATAAAATCGGATATCGTACGCTTCGCTTTGATGCGCTAAAGAAAGCATTACTGGGATTAACTTCTATCGACGAAGTTGAAAGGATTACGCCACAAGAGTTCCGTTCTTAATTGCTTCGGTTACTTTCTCCCAGCTCCTGGGCTTTTAACGATAGTTCCGCCGACATGAATGCATGCTCTTGTGTCATTGCGTTTTCAGTTCGGTTTAAACAATCAAGAATGAGGTCCCCAAAAAATGGGAAATGCTGGGCTCCTTCGAAGGTGATTTCTCTCTCTTCTTTGTTATTCACCAGGAATAGGCTGGGGGGATTGTTTGGCCTGCCAACGTCCAAATACTTCCTGACTTCAATATAGCCTTCTGTACCTAAGGCAAAAAGGCGACCATCGCCCCAAGCGCGTGCAGCATCAGGTGTGAACCAATCTATACGGCAGTAACAGGAAACTCCATTGCTCAAGGTCAGTGATGTTTCGCCAAAATCATCGAGTCCTGGCTTATCCGGATTGTTGAAATTCTCAACTCGCGAATAATTGATCTTCGCTTGAGTGGTTTCCCCGTAATGCAGGAATTGCTCAAACTGGTGGCTTCCGATGTCCGTTAATATTCCACCGTAACGCGCCTTATCAAAAAACCAATCAGGGCGATTTCCCTTACTTAGGCGATGGGGTGCTGTAACGATGACTTGGAGGAGTTTCCCGATAGCGCCTTCGCGAACCAATTCACCAGCTGCGAAAGTGGGTGCGTTATGCAGGCGCTCACTAAAATACACCATGTATTTCTTGCCGGTTTCCTTTACTTTCGCTCGGGCCTGCGCGAGTTGATCGAGGGAAGTAAATGGGCATTTGTCGGTAAAATAGTCTTTGCCCGCATCCATGACTTGAAGGCCGATGCTGCAGCGCTGATCAGGAATTGCGGCGGCGGCTACAAGCTTGATCGCCGGGTCATCCAAAATGATCTGAAAATCGTCTACAAGTTTGGCTTCTGGAAACTTTTCATGAAACTCCGCTGCCCGCTTCGGATCTGTATCATAGATATAACGCAATTCTCCTCCCGCCTGCTGCAAAGCACTGGTCATTCCAATGATGTGCATGTGATCCAGGTAAGCTGCTGCGTATGGAAATGCTCCAGGTTCTACTACCACTTTGGATTGCCCCTCAGGGTTGTAGCTCATGCCATCGGCTTTTTGACTCATAATCTTATAAGGTTACTGGTTGTCCGTTTTGATTAGCGCTTTTGTAAATCGCTGAAATAAGTTCAATCGCTTTTCTTGCCTCACGTCCATCCACAGATGGGCATTTCCCGTTTTGGATGGCAGATACGACGTCCTCAAAGTTGAGCATGTGTCCTTCGGGGTTTATGGCTGAAGGGTCATTCGCTCCCAATCCTTTGCTGTAGGGCTCGATCATAAGGTTTTCCAGAATGTGGCTGTCTTCATTCAAAGACTCTCTGAATTCCCATTGGCGAAAACCATCGTCTGCCATAATTACCGAACCTTGATCTCCATTGATGTAGATTCTGGCAGGATTTCCTGATTTCGACCAGCATGCAGTCGAGCCTTCGATGATTCCCCGTGCACCCTTTTCAAACTCTAGAATGGCTACGGCCGTGTCTTCCACTTCGATGTCTTTGTGCGTTGCCCTCGTCATGAAAGCTGCCACGGATTTTACGGGCCCCATCAAATAGAGCAGTTGATCAATCGCATGGATGGATTGGTTTCTCAATGCGCCTCCACCGTCCCACTTCCAGGTTCCCTTCCATTCGCTGGAATTGTAATATTCTGGAGATCGATACCAACGCACTGACGCACCTGCCAAAGCGATGTTGCCAAACCGATGTTGGTCAACAGCTGCTTTGAAAGCCTTCAACGCCGGGTTGAATCTACGGTTAAATATACCCGATAAAGTGACGCCGGCTTTGTCCGCAGCTTCAATCATCCTGTCTGTCCGTTCTGTAGAAACTTCGAGAGGTTTTTCACAAATGATATGTTTCCCGGCTGCGGCGGCTTTTAATGCAGGCTCCAAATGTGCGCCTGACGGGGTTGCGATGGTGATGATGTCGATTTCACTATCGTTGAAAAAATCATCTTCATTTGAGTAGGCCTTGCAGCCGAATTCTTTGGCGAGCGCTTCGGCGGTGGATTCTCGTCTCGCATAGATGGCCTCCAGAGTAGAATGCTGCATTGCAGTGATAGCTTGCGCATGAAATCGCGCGATCATGCTTCCTCCAAATATACCAAATTTCATAATTTCTGCTACGGTGGCACCGGAATTCAAGTTATCTCACATTCGGAAATTTTCCGCTTTAACCCATGCGCTTAATTATTGAGTTGAAAGCTTCCTCCTGATCAATTCAAGCGCGGAAGTAGCAAAACTGAGATTGGCAATTTCAATTTGTGCCTATAGAAGCTCGACGAATTATTATTATGAAGAACGACGTTAGAATTGGAATTATTGGATTAGGGAACATGGGTAATTTTTATGCTCGGGCTATACTGGATGGGAAAGTTCCCGGCATGTGCCTGAGCGCTGTCTGTGACATGGACCAAGGGCGGATCGCCGCATTCGAAGGCGTCGCTCAATTTACGGATACGGATGAACTGCTCAATTCCGGCGTCGTGGATGCCGTCCATATCGCAACTCCGCACTTTTTTCACACCACACTGGGCATTGCAGCATTGGAAGCGGGATTGCACGTGCTCGTCGATAAGCCCATTTCCGTTCACAAGGCCGATTGTGAGAGACTCATTGCTGCTCATACAAACAAGGATCAGGTATTTGGTGGTATGTTTAATCAGCGAACGGATCCTCGTTACTTAAAGCTAAAAAGCCTGATCGATAATGGAGAACTGGGGAAAATTAACCGCATTCAATGGACGGTTACTGACTGGTTCCGCACCGAGGCTTACTATGGATCCGGCGCCTGGCGCGCTACATGGAAAGGTGAAGGGGGAGGGGTATTACTTAACCAATGCCCACACCAATTGGATTTGTGGCAATGGTTATTTGGTATGCCTGTGGAAATCTATTCTCAATGCGACCTTGGGCGATTCCATGACATTGAGGTTGAAGATGCGGTTACGGCACTTATGCGCTATGAGAATGGGACTACCGGAGTGTTTATTTCAACAACCGGCGAATCGCCAGGTGTAAATCGACTGGAAATTGCCTCTGAGCGAGGACTTGTATTGCTGGAAGGTGGCACGATCCGATGGACCAGAAACGAAGTGGAATCGTCTGCATTCTCAAAAGAATCCGACCAGGGCTTCGCAAAACCTGCTTCCTGGAACGTTGAAATCCCGGTTGGAGCTTCCGGGGACCAGCATATGGCCGTTTTCAAAAACTTCGCGGATGCTATTCGTGGTGAAGAGGCATTATTCTCCGCCGCGGAAGACGGCATTCACTCTGTCGAGCTCGCCAATGCGATTCTTTACTCTGGCCTCAAGGGGCAACCCGTTTCGCTGCCACTCAACAGCGCCGAATACGAAGCCGTCCTCAACAAGCTGATTTCAGAGTCGACCCATGTTAAGAAAGTGTTGGAAGCCAAGATTGAGACGAATATGAATGCCTCTTTTCAAAAGTAGAGGAGGTGAACAGCTCCACGACTCTGCCTGCCTTCCTGGAACCGCCAAGCCCCGGCTCCCCAGCCCTTTCATGCACGCTACGCGTACATAAAAAATGGCTGCCCGGGCTGGATTCGAACCAGCGACCAAGTGATTAACAGTCACCTGCTCTACCACTGAGCTACCGGGCAGCAAAAGAAAGAACGGGAAACAGTTGTTTTTTGATTATAAATGTCAACCCTAGCATTTGCGGTATTTTCACTTTTTTCGGCAGGTAGAAGTTTTTAGATCTTTTAGTTGATTTCTAAAAGTCAACAGGTACTCTCACTCGTTTTTTCCTTAGTCCCGGTCTGTGAAAAGGACCGTATCAAGCTATTTAATATATCATGTCAGATCTAAACATTTCAGTAGACCCACGCAAGGAAGTAGGCCGCGGTTCAAATCGCCGCCTACGTAGCTCCGGAAAGATTCCGGGTGTTATATATAGCAAGGGCGAATCCCGTGCGGTTTCCTTTGATAGTAAAGAGTTTGAGAAACTTCGTAAGTCGTTGATCGGAAGGACTCCTCTGGTTACGCTGACCGAGGGTAAGAAGGAGGTCCTGGCTTTGATTCAGGAGATTCAGGCTCATCCGATTAAAGATTTTTTCTTCAACGTTGACTTCCTGGAAGTGACCCGGGGGGAAGAGATGACAGCTCATGCTGCTTTACACGTCGTCGGTGAACCTGACGGAGTGAAAAACGAAGGCGGTAATCTGGAAGTTCATCTACATGAAATTGAAGTGACGGCTATTCCAAGCAATATCCCTGATTTTATAGAGGTGGATGTTTCCGCCCTAAAAGCGGGTGATGCTTTGCATGTTGCCGATTTACCCAAGATTGAAGGTGTAACTTATCACCTTCATGAAGATACGGTGATTGTAAGTGTTTCCGGTGCACGTGTTGAAGAAGTTGTTGAACCGGTAGAAGAGCCAATGGACCCTGAAGCAGAGGATTCAGAGGAAGCTCCAGGTGAAGAAGAAAACGCCTAAGTATTTATTTAACCCTGTTCTTTGAAAATGTCTGTCTCCGTTTTTGCCGGTCTAGGCAACCCGGGGAAATCCTATTTGGAAACCCGCCACAATGTAGGATTCCAAGTCTTGGACACTTATGTAGAAGCTAAAGCTGGCACGTGGAAACACGAAAGCAAGTTGCTCTGTGATCTCTTCGTATTAAAAAGAGGCGCTCGCACCTGTTATTTTGTCAAGCCACAGACTTTCATGAACCTTAGTGGCGATGCTCTTAATAAAGTAGCTAACTACTTCAAGGTACCACCATCCTCAGTTGTTGTTCTTTACGACGATATTAATCTGGAACTAGGTAGGCTAAAGGTTAATCAGACCGGTAGCGCTGGTGGTCATAACGGGGTTGAAGATGTGATTCGCAAATTGGGTGAAGACTTCATCCGCTTCCGAATCGGCATAGGAACGAAATATCCTCCTGAAATTGACCTGGCAGATTTTGTGTTAGGAACATTTACAACCGTTGAGGCAGACGTAATCAAACAACAGATAGAACATTATCATAAAGCCATGGACCTGCTTCTCAATCGAGGAGCCAGTATTGCCATGAATCAATTCAATCAAAGAAAAACCAAGCATGACGCTGACAAAACAGAAATATAAAACATCCATAATTCTCGACACTCGTGACCAAGTAAAAACAGCTCAAGAGTTGTTTGAGGATGTAAAAGCTACACTCGAAACGTTGGGTGCGACTATTATTAGAGAAATTGATCAAGGTCGTAGGGAATTTGTAAGAGTGACCGATCGTAGATTTACCGCAGGACACTACTTCGAACTTCGACTCGAAGCTCCCGAAACTTTCGCCAGCGACGTTCAGAGTAAATTCCGCTTGGATAAAGTTGTTTATAGGATCATTGTTCAATCCTGACCTTCACTCAAACTTCCAATTAAATGTCATCATTCAATAAAGTAATACTCATGGGCAATCTCACTCGTGATCCAGAATTGCGGGTAACTGCAAGCGGACTGAGTATTTGCAAACTTTCTTTGGCTACCAACCGGGTTTTCCAAACCAAGGATGGTGAAAAGAAAGAAGAGGTCACCTATGTCGATATCGATGCTTTTGGCCGTCAGGCTGAGACTATTTCCAAGTATATGTCCAAGGGCCGCTCTATTCTGGTGGAAGGCCGTTTGAAACTCGACAGTTGGGAAACTCCACAGGGCGACAAACGGAGCAAGCTCGGTGTGGTATTGGAAAATTTTCAATTTACGGGTGGACGCGGTGATAGCGAAGGCTCGGGAAGTTCGGATGAATCGTCCCACGTAGAGCGTGATAGCCCACCTCCCCGGAGTAGTGCCCCTAAAGCACCAGTCGATGATATCGAAGAAGACGACGTACCTTTTTAAACCTAAATTTAAGTAATCATGGCAACAGCATCTGTTTTATTAATTAAACCCGTCGACGGCCTCGGAGCCGAAGGAGACGAAGCAAAAGTAAAGGTGGGGTATGCCCGCAACTATCTGGTTCCACAAAAGTTGGCGGTTCCGTTAACGGCGGCAAACCGAAAGCAAATTGAGGCTCTAAAAGTGGCCAAAGCAGCACGGGAGCAAAAAGAAGTGGTGATCGCTGAAGAGTTGAAAGCGAAACTCGAAGAGATCCATATTGCTGTTCAAGTGCGAGCAGGTGAAGATGGAAAGATGTTCGGTGCCGTTACTGCTCAGGAGCTTTACGACTATATTATCAAAGAAGGCGTCGAGGTGGATCGTAAAAAGATCATGCTACCAAGTCCCATTAAGACACTAGGCAAGCATTCGACTGAAATTAAGCTTCATAGCGAAGTAGTATTCGATTTCGAATTCGAAGTGGTGCCGCTTCACGAGGATGAGAAATAGGGGCAAATCTCGCCCAAATTGCTCATCTTATGTCCACGTCTTCTCGTCCAACTCAGGCTAAGGGTAGCTCAGGTGCTAGTCGTGCTACCAAGTCTGGTAGCACCGCAGATTCCAGCGGCGGACTTGTTGGTCGTACCATGCCGCATAATGTGGATGCGGAACAAGGATTATTAGCCTCTTGTATATTGGATAGCGGAGAAATTCTGCCTCTGTGTCTTGAAAGAAAAATTGTTCCTGAATCCTTTTACGTGGCGACTCATCAAATTATTTTTGAGGCCGTTGTTTCTCTCTATGAGAAAAAAACAGTAGTAGATGAGATCCTTTTGGCTGAGGAACTCTCCAATAAAAATCAACTGGAAATCGTTGGTGGTATGTCTGGGATCAATCAGATTATGGACCGTATCGAAACAACGGCCCACGCCAGTTATTTCCTCGATATCGTTCGCACGAAATACTTGTTACGCCGATTGATTCGTAGTTCGACCCATACGGTTGAGCGGTGTTTTGAAGAACAGGAAAATTTGGAGGAGTTTCTTCAGGATGTTGAAACGGAGATATTCGAGATCGGAATGGACAAATCCGAGGATACTTCCCGTGAAATCAGCCAGACCATTGATGCGGCTGTTGCCATGGTACATTCCTTTCTCGAAGGCAAAGGTTCGATGAGGGGTGTTTCTACCGGCCTTAAAGATTTAGATGGGCTGACATTGGGACTGCAGAAAAATAACATGGTTGTATTGGCAGCTCGTCCATCCATGGGTAAAACCAGTTTGGCTATGAATATTGCTGAATTTGTAGCCCTGCCCAAAAAAGGCGATGGTGCTCCTACCATCATATTCAGTTTAGAGATGGGTCACCAGGATCTCGGCATGCGTCTTCTCTGTGCACGTGCGCGTGTTTCAATGAGCCGTCTTCAAGATGGATTTTGTTCGGCTGAGGAGAAACAACTCCTTGCTTCGTCTGCTATCGAATTGAAAAAGGCGCCAATCGTCATCGATGATTCGAGCAACTTGACCATCATGGAGTTGCGGGCCAAAGCGCGGCGAATTGCTTCGAGAATTCATAACAAATATGGGAAACCCGTTGGCTTAATTGTTGTGGATTATTTACAACTGCTGGCAGGCACTAATTCGGCAGTCGGACGGGAACAACAGATCTCCGAAATCTCCCGCGGTATTAAAGGATTGGCCAAGGAACTTGAAGTTCCGGTCCTTGTCTTGAGTCAGTTGAACCGTGATATGGAGAAGGAAAAACGTAAGCCAAGGTTATCTGATCTACGTGAATCCGGATCCATTGAACAAGACGCTGATGTTGTCATGCTCCTTTCTAAACCTAAAGACTCGGATGACGAGTACCAGACAATCCAGAATGTGGCCGATTTAATCGTTGCCAAGCAGCGTAATGGACCAGTAGGAGAACTGAAATTAACCTTTCGCAAGGAATATACACGCTTTGAGAATTATTCGCCGCAAACCGATCATGAGTCTGGTTATTAGAAAGACTCTGCCGCTTTTGCTGGCACTAACGCTTTGGGGACCTTCTTTTTTGTCGGCCCAACAAATAGCTGAAGGTGCCATCATTGGTAAACTGGAAATCGAATTCATCGGCGTACAAAACGTAAACGTTGAAGTTTTGCGCGCTAATATGCAGGTCCGTTCCGGCATGGTTTATAGCGAGGCTATTGTCGATGATTCACTCCGCGCTTTGTATAGCACTGGGTTGTTTGAATACATCGATGTTAAAAGAACGCAGATCGCCGATGGGAAATTGGATTTAATTTTCCGTGTAAAATCCAAATATCGTGTGCTCGCAATTTACTTCGATGGCAATTATAAGATAAAGGAAAGGCGCCTGCAAAAGGAAGTATCTACCCGCGCAAATGCTGCCCTCAATGAGCGCCAGGTAAAAGATGACTCTCAAAAACTTTTCGAGTATTACCAAAAAAAAGGTTACACTCAGGTAAGAGTAGACTACTCGATTGATCGTGACCCCGAAACGGGGTTTGGTGAAGTCACTTTTACCATAGACGAAGGCCCCAAAGTCAAAGTTAGTAAGATAACTTTTCAGGGGAATTTGCTGGAAAAGAACCGGCGTTTGGTAAAGCAGATGAAGACTCGGCCATGGAATTGGATCTCCTGGTTGACCGGATCCGGGAAGCTGGATGAAGTTCAGTTTGAAGAAGATCTTATTAAGGTGAAAGACTATTACCGGGAAGAAGGTTATCTCGACGTGGAGATCTATGAAGATCAGATTCAGTATGATTACAGCCGGAAGGGTAAGCTGGAAATCAAAATTCCCATTAATGAAGGTCGGCAGTACCTACTCGGAGACATTTCTGTATCAGGTAACGAGCTTTTCCCATCCGAGTTGCTTGTTGCTGGAATCGAGCTCAGAAAAGATGATGTGTTTTCACCTGAAGAAGTCGATAAGGCGCGCGAGGCATTTACCGATTTTTATGGGTCTATTGGTTACCTGGATAGCCGCGTTGATGTCCAACGAATTCCGAATCTGGAGACCGGCGCAATTGATCTGAAATTTGGTATCACCGAAGGTGAACGGTTCCGGGTTGAGTCTATCAATATTGAAGGAAACACAAAAACCAAAAGTGTGGTTATTCTTCGTGAACTGACACTCGCTCCTGGCATGCCCTTTGACTTGGTGCGCATGAAAATCGCCCAGCAACGATTGGAAAATACACAGTGGTTTGAAAAAGTAGAAGCTACTGATGAGCAAACAAACATCCCGCAGCGTCGTAATCTCAAAGTAACCGTTGAAGAAGGCCGGACGGGCAACTTCACGTTTGGAGCCGGATATTCGTCAATTCAACGTGCGGTTGGATTTATTGAAATAACCCAGGGTAATTTTGACATCTTTAACTACCGTTCTTTTTTCCAGGGCGATGGTCAAAAGCTAAGAATCCGTTTGGAAGCAGGTTCAAGATCCTCTCAAATGAGTATCTATTTTGAAGAGCCTTATTTTCTGGATAACTACTTTTACCAACTCGCATTCGGGTTTCAGATATTTAATCAGGAGTCGGATTTCCTGAGCACCCTTTACCAGGAAACAAGGGCCGGATTTGAAGTGTTTTTTAGAAAACATTTGTTCGAACTGATCGAAGGCCGCCTATCCTACCGTTTGGAAGATGTTACCTTGGATTTCTTCAACCAAATACCGTTTGGTTTTCAAGGCTACTTCGGTGAGAACGAACTGGATCTTGCTCGTAATCGAGTGAACAGTCAGGTATCTCAAGTCTCACTTGGCCTTTCAAGAGACACACGCGACAAGATTCTTTTTACGAATAAAGGTACGCGACTTCAATTAATCAATACGGTTGCTGGAGGTCCATTAGGCGGAACACAAAGTTTTGGAAGAGTGGACTTTCTCGCAGCGAGTTGGATTCCTACCTTCGAACTCGGTCAGGGGATTCTTGTCGATGTGCGTGCCGGGGTTGGATTCGGGTTTGGGGATACGAAAAGGCTCCCTTTTGCGGAACAGTTTTTCCTTGGTGGTCCAAACACCATTCGTGGTTATGACTTTCGTAAGGTCGGACCGGTCGACTTAGGCGAACCGTTGGTTGATCCATTTGGTGGCGCATTCCTGGACGAAAATGGTAATCCTCGTTACCGTTCTCGCCCAACCTTCGAATCGAAGGGCGGACAAACCCAAGCTACTGTAACCCTTGAGTATTTTTACAGCATTTCTCCGCAAGTCCGTATATCTGCCTTCTATGATGGTGGACTGGTCAATCGAGGCTTTGGTGATTTTGGTATGGATTGGTGGAGTGATGACTTCGGTGTTGGAATAACACTCATGGTGATGGGGACCCCGTTGCGTCTTGATTACGCGATTCCGTTAAATGCTACCGTCATCAAAGATGAATTTGGCGGTACTATCTACACCAACGATGAAGGTGCTCAGTTTAACTTTAATTTTGGTACTCGCTTCTAACTAAGCATTCATTTTGATATTAAATATTATGAAAAAGTTCGTTTTAAGTTTCATTTTGGTAGTCTCCCAAGCCATGGTTTTAGGCCAAGCCTCTGCTGAGCTCTCCATCATTACTGTGGATGTATCTCGCCTGTATGAAGGCTATTATAAGACCAAGGAAGCCACCAATAAGCTACAAGGCCGGTTTGATACAGCGAAGGCTCAACTAGATGAGATGATGGCCGCTGGAGACGTTGAGGTCAAAGCTTACCAAACTATGTTGGAGCAGGCGCAGAATCCTGCTTTGTCGGACAGTGCCCGTAAAGATGCCGAAGATGATGCAAATTTACAAATGGAGAAAATCCGTAGCCTCCAGCAAGACGTTCAGACATTTCAAAAAAGTACTCAGAACCAACTTGCTCAACAACAAGCGACCCAGCGCCAATTTATGCTTGAGGAAATAAAGACGGTTATTCTTGAAATTGCTCAGCAAAGAAAGGCGGATTTAGTATTCGATATTTCGACCGGAATCAATGTTGGCTTGCCTTCAGTTATTTTTGCTAATCCAGCGTGGGATTCAACCGATGATGTATTGGGGGTGTTGAACGCTGACGCACCACCTCCACCTGCAGGAAATTAAAATTTATTCTTTTCAGTTTGAACCCTGTTTCTTTTAGAAACAGGGTTTTTTATTCGATGCCTGGCTTTGATCTGAATTTTGAATTAATAATCAAATTGACCTCACCTCTGGAGGTTAAAGGTACTATCACCGGTGCCATCAATCGGATTGCATCCTTAGAAGATGCGCTCCCCGGAGACATCTCCTTTTTGGCTAATCGCAAGTACAACAAACTGGTAAGCAAGTCGAAGGCCACAGTCGTCATTGTTCCTGAAGACTATGAAGGTGAGCCCAGTTCAGAGCAGGTGTTTCTACTACATGGCAATCCTTCAAGGGCGATTGATTTAATAGCTGAGCAAATCCAACGGCAATTATCGCCCAGGCCGACTTCGGGAATTCACCCAACTGCCTGCGTCCATAATTCGGTTGTAGTTCCAGAGAGTGCTCACGTTGGTGCTTTCGCTGTCTTGGAAGAAGGCGCAATTATCGGCGAATCTTGTGTCATTGAATCCCATGTCGTAGTCGGGCGATTTGCTAAGATCGGGGATTCGTCCGTTCTGAAGAGCCGGGCCGTCCTGGCGGATTATTGTGAGATCGGGAAGGATTGCATGATTCATTCGGGTGCTGTTATTGGGTCCGACGGCTTTGGTTATGAGACCGTCGATGGGAAGCATTTAAGGTCACCTCAAATTGGAATTGTGGTGTTAGAAGATCGAGTGGATATCGGCTCCAACTCTACTATCGATAGAGCACGTTTCCATGAAACCCGGATTGGCGAGGGCACCAAAATCGATAATCTCGTTCAAATTGCTCACAATGTGACCATAGGCAAAGGGTGCTTTTTTGCTGCACAGGTAGGGATAGCCGGCAGTACCAAGATTGGAGATTTTGTTCTCTTTGGTGGAGCTTCCGGTGCATCGGGTCATCTCACAATTGGAGACTTTTGCCAAATTGGGGGAAGCACGGCTGTGTATAAAAACTTGCCGCCCAAGACCTTTGTGTCTGGATGTCCTTCGATGCCTTATTATCAGGCCCAAAAATTTAACGTTCTCCGTACTAAATTACCTGAACTTTTCCACCGTGTCTCCACACTCGAAAACCAACCTCCATCAAATTCATGACCGAACAAGAAGCTTCTAGCTCCCTAACAAATCTAAAAATATTCACGTGCAATTCAAACATACCGCTTGCTAAAGAAATTTGTGAATCATTGGGAGTTCCTCTGGGGGATGCTGATGTAACCAAGTTTCCTAACGGTGAGAGTTTTGTAAAGATCAACGAAAATGTCCGTGGACGGGATGTGTTCGTAATTCAGTCGATTTGTTATCCACCCAACCAACATTTGATGGAGCTGCTGATTTTTATCGACGCAGCTCGCCGAGCCTCGGCAAATCGCATAACCGCTGTAATACCTTTCTACGGGTACGCGAGGCAGGATAGAAAAGATCAGCCGCGTGTGCCTATTACTTCGAAGTTGGTTGCGAACCTCCTTGTTTCAGCTGGGGCCGACCGGATTCTTACGATGGATCTTCACGCTCAACAGATCGTGGGATTCTTCGACATCCCGGTCGACCACTTGTACGCGTCTCCTATTTTCTATGATTATTTGATGAAGCATACAGATACCAAGAACACAGTCGTGATTTCACCCGATGTGGGTGGTATGAAGATGGCCGCAGCCTATGCGAATATTTTGAATTGTCCTTTTGGCGTTGTCGCCAAGAAGCGCATCGATGCAGCTCATGTTGAAGCCGAAAGTCTGGTAGGGGATGTTCGAGGTAAGGAAGTCCTGATTGTCGATGACATGACAGAGACAGCGGGAACGCTCACCGCCGCCGCTAAAATTGTTCGTGAACATGGAGCAACCAAGGTCCGTGCCTGCGTGAGCCATGGAGTATTAAATAAATATGCCCATGAGCGCCTAAAGGGTGGGCCCATTGATGAATTGATTACTACAAATTCGACTCCGGTGGATGGTGGAGATAGCGGAGTTCCCGTAACCGTTATAAGTATTGCCGACCTGTTCGGAAAGGCCATCATGAGAACGCATAGGTTTGAAAGTGTTTCCAGTCTCTTCCGAATCAAGCCTGAAGGTGAGAGCGAATAATCAAGAACAACGGCCAGCCCATTGAAGTTTCTTAACCCCATCTGGTATTGGAAATTTGTAACATCACGAAACTTCTGCTGTATCCAGTTGTCGTTTTAAACTCATGAAAACTCGCCATCTCCTTGTTGCCCCTCTCCTGGTGGTTGTCGTTTTGGGTTTTGCCCAAGCGGTCATAAAAGACACCGCCAAGGTACTTCCCGAAATCGTCTATGACGACTCGCCACTTGATCGATCAAATAAAAACCTGATGACAAGTTACGCGGATATACTCGATAAAGTTACGCCAGCGGTTGTCAGTGTTTCTACCTCCAAAGTTTTACAAGGCGCACGTTATGATCTCCCTCCACAATTTCAGGACGATCCCTTCCTTCGTCGGTTTTTCGGTGAATCTGATTCCCCCGATGAAAAACCGAAGTCTGAGGGGCTAGGTTCAGGTGTCATTGTCAGTAAAGATGGCTACATCATTACCAACAATCATGTAATCGAAAATGTTGATGCGGTCAGTGTGAGACTTAAGGACGGCCGGGTGTTTGAAGCTGTAATTGTGGGTGCCGACAGTAAGACGGATGTTGCCGTTCTTAAAATCGACGGGGAAGGGCTTCCAACTCTGTCGTTGGCCGATAGTGAGCAAGCTCGCGTTGGCGATATCGTGTTTGCCGTTGGCAATCCCCTTCGGGTTGGACAGACTGTTACGCAGGGAATCGTTTCCGCAACGAACCGTACTTCTTTGAGCCTTATCGAAGGTGAAGGGTACGAAAATTTTCTTCAGACCGATGCCTCCATAAATCCTGGTAATTCAGGTGGACCGCTGGTCGATGCTCAAGGCCGCATCCTTGGCATCAATACTGCGATCCTTTCACAATCAGGCGGGAGTATTGGTATCGGTTTTGCCATCCCCAGTAACATGGCGAAGAATGTGATGATAAGTTTGATCCAGACGGGTGAAGTGAGTCGTGGTTATCTTGGGGTCAGCATTGGAGATCTTGATAGCGAACTTGCCGAACAATTTGGAATGAACGGCACAAATGGAGCTGTAATTACACAAGTGTATCCTAATACACCTGCGGCTGACGCAGGTCTGCTTCTATACGATGTGATCACCGCGGTAAATGGACATGAAATAACTTCCCGCTTGGATTTACGGCTTCAGATTTCGCAAATAACACCTGGCGCGGAAATCATGATAGAGCTCATTCGGGATGGAGATAAACTTCAACTGCCGGTGGTGTTGGCCAATCTAAGCGATGCCGAGGTTGCGGTGGACAACAACTCTGAGCCTATTGAATTACTTCCCGGTGTTTCTCTTATGGAAATGAGCGACGCACTACGTGAGCAATTTCGCATCGGCCAAACCGTTCAAGGCCTTGTTATCAGCGAGGTGTCTAAAAATTCCGATTATCTGGAAGACTTGAAACCTGGTATGGTGATTATGGGCATCAATCGTAAGAAGGTTGAGACCATTGATGAAGCAACCGAATTTTTAACCCCGGGTAAGAATCTTCTCTACGTCTACTTTGAAGGACGGAATAACTTTCTGGTTATACGTAAAGACTAGTCGGGCTTAACTGCCTGGTTTGATAGGCGGAATCGCTGCAAGATCTTCAGGAAGGGCAGAAGGATCAAAGGTGGGGAAGTTAAACTCCGCCAAAGAAACTACCGGCACGTCAAAAGTTGCGTTTCCCGCACTTCTATCAGCGAGCAAGGCGAGTCCCGTAACTGTGCCTCCCTCATTCCGGACGATATCGATCGCCTCCTGTGCTCGGCCACCACGGGTGATCACATCCTCAACCACCAATACTTTTTCTCCGGCGGCCAGTTTGAATCCACGTCTGAGCACCAACCGGTCATCCTGCTTTTCCGCGAAAATAAAGCGGACCTTGGCTTGGCGTGCTACTTCCTGACCGATGACAAGTCCACCCATTGCTGGTGCGAGGACGGTGCTGAACTTCACACCCTTCAGCTTTTCAAGCATTAGTTCCGCCAACCTTTCCACATGGTCCATATTCTCACACACCCGTGCGCATTGGAAAAAGTGCCGACTACGAAGGCCCGAACGCAGGATGAAATGACCGTGCAATAACGCACCTGAATCTTTGAAGATCTCGAGTATCTCTGCTTGATTATCGCTCATGGAAATCAATCTGCTCAATGTGTATTCGTATTCCAATTTAAAAGTTAAAATTCGGATGCCATTCGTACTGCTTCCGGTTGATAAATAACACTTGCCCGAAAATCCCACACGTATTGGCTTACAAAAACTCTTCAACGGTTCTGACCAGTTGTTCATACTCATGATTACATCCACCAAAGATCTTGCCGAGTATCTGGGATTATCCCGGTGGACAATATCGCGTGTGCTTAATGGTCATCCGGAGGTAAAAGAGGAGACACGTCAAAGAGTACTGGAAGCGGCAAATAGTTTTGGATTCTCGCCCAATGCGATGGCAAGAGGTTTACGCGGCGGATCTACCGGCTTGATCGGTGTCTGCTTTCAAGAACTCGAGTCGCCTGCTCTTGCCAAGAAGATGTCGTTTCTACAGCGGCAACTGAGATCCTTGGGGTTTCAAGGCATGATTGAGCTGACCGATGGAGATCCTGAATTGGAGGAAAGTGTCATTCGCCATTTTCTATCTTTAAAAACCGACGGAATTATCCTGGTTGGCTCCACGTTAAAGGCCAGCAGCCGAACGATTAACCGTCTCGTCCAAACGGGTGTTTCCATCGTTTTGGTAGATCCTATTCATCAGCTTCCCTTTCCCACTATCCATCTTGATCGCGCAGGAATAATGGAACGGATCGTTGAGCACCTATGGAATAGGGGACACAGGCAATTTGCACTGTTGGGCATTGAGAGTGACCGGGTTCTGGGAAAGGTACGAATTGATGGCATCCGTAAGGGCCTTGAAAAGTTCAAGGGAGATTTCGCCTCTCAGGTAAGCAGCTATACTGCTCCCGGTTTCGGCCTTCAGGATTACGGTTATGGTTACTCGTTGGCGAAAACGGTTTTGGACATCAAAGACCCTGCAACCGCCTGGATCGCCATGAATGATCGCCTTGCGATAGGAGCGTTATCTCATTTACGTGAGCGAAAAATTGAGGTTCCTGAGAAGCTGGCGCTTGTCGGTTTTGACAACCTCGACATCTCTTCCTGGTATGATCCCCCACTGACAACGGTTGATCAGGTAATCCCCAAATTATTCCGGGAAGTCGTCGCCCGATTGGTATCTTCTATCAACGAGCCGCTCAAAAATGCGACATCCATCGATTGGATATTCCCTGAACTTATTATCAGGAAAACAAGTTAAGAGCTTGGGCAGTATTGAATGAGTCTGATTCAATTCAGACGATTCGGCTGGTCGGGCCGACAGGATTTGAACCTGCGGCCTCTGCGTCCCGAACGCAGCGCTCTACCAGGCTGAGCTACGGCCCGACTTGAGAAGAAAAGCTCTTAAGCCTCAAATTAACTGTCAAGATCCAAGGTTCCTTGTTCGGAATCATCCCCGGTTTCTTCTACGTTACTATTTTCTTCCGTTGCTGCTCTGGCTACCCGGAGAACGATGTTCTTTGTAATAATATTTCCTTGGCTTCCTCGGTTCTTCACTGCGAACTCGGCAAAATTGAAAGGAATTTCCAGCTTACGAAGCCGTGGGACCGGCTTATGGTAGACTTTTACAAATGGACTTTCTTGTTCGGTCTTATCCACGGAGAAAAAGAACACGCGGGAATCGTCGTTGCCTTTGGTTAGTGAGTATTCTTTTTCCCGTGTTATTCCACCTATCAGGAAGCGTTTTGCATACAGCGATCCTCGTTTACCGTCCCGGTACATTATCGAGTAAACAGACTTATCATCCTTATCGAAGACGGAAACATGAATGATGTCTTTTCCGACAAATACTTTGTCCGCAACCTTAACGACCCGCATATTTCCGTCGCGTGTGAAAACGATAATATCATCCAGAATCGAGCATTTTAATACCGCTTCGTCCTTTTTCATTCCTGTACCGACGAAGCCGTCCTTGTAATTTACATACAACGTCTCGTTTGCCACGGCGACTTTGGTGGCATCCACACGATCAAAGGAAGCGAGTTCGGTTTTACGCTCTCTCCCGGCACCGTACCTCTGTTTGAGAGACTCGAAAAAATGGATGGTAAACTTGGTCAGTTGCTTGAGGTCGCGTTGAATCTCCTTCATCCGATCTTCCAACCCGCATATGAACTCATCTGCCCTGAATGCATCGTAACGGGAGATCCGCTTTATCTTTATCTCGGTTAGCCGAACAATATCGTCGTCTGTCACCGCTCGGCGAAGCAAATGCAGAAAGGGCTTCAAGCCTTTCCGGATGGCTTCCATGACGCCTTCCCAGGTGGTACATTCTTCGATGTCCCTGTAGATGCGATTTTCTATAAATATTTTTTCCAGGCTGCTTAAGTGCCACTTTTCTTGCAGCTCGCCCAGTTCGATTTCAAGTTCCAGCTTCAGAAGCTCTCGGGTATGTTTGGCCGAACGCTTGAGCAGTTCTTTGACCGGGAGGAACTCCGGACGGTTATTCTCGATGATACTGGAATTGGGAGCGAGTGAAGTTTCACAATCTGTAAAAGCATAGAGAGCGTTTATCATCGTTCCAGCATCCATTCCCGGGGAAAGCTGGATCAGAATTTCTACGTTCTCAGCCGTATGGTCTTCGATCCGCTCAAACTTGATTTTCCCTTTGTCGCGCGCGTTAACAATTGAATCAATCAAGGATGCGGTCGTGGTGCCAAAGGGAATTTCGCGGATGGCGAGCTCACGTTTTTTGAGAGTGTCGATTTTAGCCCTGACTCGAACCCGTCCGCCTCTCAGGCCTTCGTTGTATTCCGCGACATCGGCGATTCCTCCAGTCGGAAAGTCGGGGTACAATTCAAAATCTTCCTTTCTGAGGGCAGCGATGGAAGCATCGATCAATTCTATGAAATTGTGCGGGAAAATTTTACAAGCCAATCCAACGGCAATACCTTCAATTCCTTGAACCAGGGCTATCGGAAACTTTGCTGGAAGAACAATGGGTTCCTTGGCCCGGGCATCGTAGGAGTCTTGAAACAGCGTGGTCTTCGGATTGAACAACACTTCGAGTGCAAATTTGGATAAACGAGCTTCGATGTATCGACTGGCTGCCGCGCGATCTCCTGTGACGGGATCCCCGAAGTTCCCCTGCATCTCAATCAGCAAATCCCGTTGAGCGATTTGCACAAGCGCATCGGTAATGGCGGAATCTCCATGAGGATGGAGCTTCATGGTTTCTCCCACAATGCTGGCGACCTTATGAAAACGACCGTCGTTCATTTTGAACATGGTGGTAAGAATTCGCCTTTGAACGGGCTTTAATCCATCCAGGATTGCGGGCACTGCCCGGTCAAGGATGACGTAGGAAGCATATTCCAAATAATATTTTTTGTAGAGATCCGATACCTTTTCCAGGCCATCGTTTACTGAGGCATTTTCGGACATGATGGATCAGGCGGAGATAGCCTCTTCTTCAACGCTTTCGTTGATCGGTGCTTCGATTACCAGGTTATCTACAATAAAGTCTTTTCGCTCGGGTGTGTTTTTTCCCATATAGAACTCGAGCATCTCTTTAAGGTGGGAATTCTTACCAATCAAGACCGGTTCGAGTCGGATATTTTCGCTTATAAATTGCTTAAATTCTGACGGCGAGATTTCACCTAATCCTTTAAACCTGGTTATCTCTACTTTCCCGCTTAGCGTTGCCATGGCTTGCCGTTTCTCATCTTCAGAGTAGCAGTACACGGTTGCCTTCTTGTTGCGGACACGGAAAAGAGGTGTTTGTAGAATGTAAAGATGGCCGCGGCGTACCATCTCCGGAAAGAACTGGAGAAAGTAGCACATCAGGAGTAGTCGAATATGGAATCCGTCAACATCTGCATCGGTTGCGAGGATGATCTTATTGTAACGCAAGTTCTCCAATCCGTCCTCAATGTCCAAGGCATTTTGTAGCAAGTAAAACTCTTCGTTTTCGTAAATGACCCTCCGCTTCATGCCGTAGGTGTTGAGCGGTTTGCCCCGAAGCGAGAACACCGCCTGGGTCATCGGGTCTCTCGATTTTGTGATAGATCCTGATGCAGAGTCTCCTTCAGTAATAAATACGGAGCTGTTTCCGGCGTCCTTATGGTTGGAGTTGAAGTGCACTTTGCAGTCGCGTAATTTTTTGTTAACGACTTTTGCTTTTTTTGCCCGGTCTTTTGCGATTTTCTGGATGCCTTTCAGCTCAGTGCGTTCCCGCTCACTTTGGAGGATACGTTTTTTGATCGCTTCCGCTGCGGACGGATTTTTGTGCAGATAGTTGTCGAGTTCCTTCTTTAGGAAATTAGTAATTCCAAGCCGAATACTGGGACCATCTGGTCCGAAATTGTCGCTACCAAGCTTTACTTTGGTTTGGCTTTCGAAAGTGGGCTCCTGAACGCGAATGGCAATAGCACCGACAAGGCCGCTACGAACGTCCGACACATGGTAATCTTTCTTAAAGAAGCCGCGAATCGTATCAACTAAAGCTTGCTTGAATGCGGCTTCATGAGTCCCTCCGAGTGTGGTATATTGTCCGTTAACGAAAGAGAAGTAGTCTTCACCGTATTGGCTTGTATGGGTGAAAGCTATTTCAATGTCTTCCTCCTTGAAATGAATGATCGGGTAATTTGCCTCTGCCTCCAGGTTTTCGGTTAGCAGGTCAAAGAGGCCGTTTTTGGAATTATAACGCTCCCCGTTGAATACCAGTGTAAGTCCCGTATTGAGGTAAGCGTAGTTCCATAGGAGTTTCTCAATAAACTCTTTCCGGAAAGTGAATTCACCGAAAATCTCTTTATCGGGAAAGAAGGTCACCAAGGTCCCTGATTTCTCATCACTGGATCTCGGCTTTTTATCCTCGCTCACTAAATTACCTTGAACAAATTCGGCGGCCACTGTTTTCCCGTCGCGGAAGGACTCGACCTTAAAAGTCGCTGAAAGAGCGTTTACAGCTTTGGTCCCCACTCCGTTAAGACCAATTGATTTCTGGAATGCTTCCGAGTCGTATTTACCTCCCGTATTAATTTTGCTCACGCATTCGACCACCTTTCCCAGAGGGATTCCGCGACCGTAGTCTCTCACGGTTACCAGGTCGTTTTTAACAGTGATTTCGATGCGCTTTCCGTAGCCCATCATATATTCATCGAGGCAGTTATCTGCTACTTCCTTGATGAGAACATAGAGACCTTCATCAGCCGAATTTCCTTTGCCGGAAACATTGCCGATGTACATCCCCGGGCGGAGGCGAATATGCTCTCGCCAGTCCAGCGACTTTATGGACTTTTCGTCGTAAACAGGTTCAGCCATTAGCTAAAAGCAGATTGGATATGAAAGGATAAATAGGATGTGGTAGGTAGGGACTTGGGGCTAATCTCAAGGAACAGAATCCTGTCCTACAAGAAAAATCTCTGCTTAAAGGACAGGAATTAAGGTGCGGTGATCCAGGCAAGAATCGGATCGTGATCACTCGATCTTAAACCAGCACTCAGGTCTGCGTTTACATGGGCAATATAGGCACTCATTTTACGAGCTAAATCCGGGCTAACCAGCAGATGATCCAGGATTTGGGAGAACCCATTGAAAACGTAGGTGTACCTTTCGGGTGCAGGCACAGACTCGACAAGATTTACAAGTCCATTATCGCGTGTAAGGACCTCGATTGCTGGCGAGAATTCGTAGTCGTTCATGTCGCCAAGAACGATGACACCTGCTTCAGGATGTTTTTGACGAAGCTGATCAACGTGTCTGCGAATTGCAGTTGTTTGGGGAATCCTTTGAGATTCGGAAAAACGAACGGCTGGCGATAGAGAACCATAAGGTGAAGAGTCTCCCCCTTTGCTCCTGAGGTGACAATTTATGAAAATCATCTTTTGTTTACCACTTGTGAAAAACGCGACCAAAGGCTTCCGTGAGCCTGAGAATCCGCGCGTTTGTTCCGTATTAAAAGAGGGATCTTCCAGTAGATAATTTTGACCCAATTGAATCGAATCACGGTAAAGGTATGCATTCCTTATATTTCCTCCCGGCCAGCCACCGTCTGAATTGTTTTGCGGATTTAACTGGATGAAATGGTAGACGGGTCCACCTGCGGATTTAATGAATTCGACTAACTTTGCCAACGTTTCGTTTGCGTCTACAACCTGGTTGTTTTCAGGGCCTGAGTTATCGTGAATCTCCTGAAGTGCCAGAATGTCTGGGGTTTTCAGAGAATGGATTATAATGTCGGCAAGCGATTGGAATTTTTCATCGGGCAATCCGGGGTACAGATTTTCCACATTAAAGGTCGCAAACTTTAATGCCGAATCAGGAATGGAGGGGCCTCTTGAAGATTGGGGGATATTATTGGACGCTGGTGGACCTATGGAATTACTGCTTCCAATTTTATAGTTTCCAAACGAGTAGTTCACCGTTCCGTGGATGGCATCCTTTATACGATCTCCAACGCTGTAGTGGTTGGAGTTGTTTGGATCCAGGGATATCAGGACCTTGGGTGGATTAGATGTATATCCTGTTAGTTTAACGCCGCCGCGATTGGTTGTCGGCTCGGGCTTAGCTTGTGGAACGCTTACGACGATCTCTCCGTAACTTGAGCTGGGTCCGATGACCGTGGCATTCAATACGGTGACACGCATGTGTTCCATGGATTCCCAGAAATCGAGTGCATTTTTCTTCGGATCAAAATCAGAACCGGGTTGTTTGATCGTTTCGGGAAAACCGGGGAGCAGGTAATTTAAAACAATGGGTTTCGGAAGCGTTGCTTTGCTGCGAATCTGTTTAATTGTCTTAGCCCGAATTTGAGTCAGGCTCAAATTGTAACTGCCTTCGCCTCCCGGTACATACTCTTCCACCATACCTGTTACCCGCAGTTCATTTCCGATTTTTACTTCGGTATCTTTTTGGTAAACGTATAGGGCATCGGAAGTTTCAGAAGATGCATCGGGTTGTTTGGACTGGATGATAAATCCGTCCTCATAAATGCGCGTTACAATCCCGTCAGTCGTCGCTTCAGATCCTTCAAACTCCGATCGATGATCGCTTCCCTGAATCTGGCTGATGGGGATGTATTTTGCTCCGTTGAGATTCCCAAGTGCTGCGAGTAGGAACCAAAAAAAGGTAATAGATTTCACTTGGATAATTGAGCCGGGATAAGTGACCCCGGCTGGGGCGGCCGGGGTCCATAAAAATATTTGAGCTTACAAGGATTGGGCTGCAGCTATGACGCTTTCAGCAGTAATTCCCAATTCTCGTAACACGAGTCCTCCTTCGGCTGAAAGTCCGAAGCGATCGATTCCGATAACCTTGCCATCCAATCCAACATACTTGTACCAGAGATCGCTGACACCAGCCTCAATAGCCACACGTTTCCTGCACGAAGCTGGCAGTACTGATTCGCGGTATTCGGCGCTCTGGCGTTCGAAACGCTCAAAGCATGGCATAGACACCACCCGTACACCGATTCCTAATTCTTCCGCTGCGTTTAGCGCATGTTGAAGCTCACTACCGTTGCTCAGAATAATAATCGAAAGCTCGCCGATTTCTTTGCGGGCAATGTAGGCGCCTTTTAAGACACCTTGGCGACGTTTACTTACCGGAATGCTGTTGAGTGTTGGAACTCCCTGGCGGGAAAGAATCAAGGAGGTGGGACCATCGTTACGTTCCAACGCTGCTACGAAAGCGCCGGCTGTTTCTTCAGGATCCGCAGGACGAATAACATCCATCCCGGGAATCAGGCGAACCGCACTGACAACCTCCGTTGGCTGGTGGGTAGGTCCATCCCATCCGACCGCGACAGAATCATGAGTAAAAATATGGAAGTTTTTCAACTTCGAAAGGGCGGCCAGACGTAAGGCGGGCCGCATGTAGTCGGCAAAGGTTGTAAAGGTAGCACCTGATGCCGTAAAGATGCCGTGATAGGCGATTCCGTTGACGATGGCGCCCATAGCGTGCTCACGAATTCCGAAGCGGATGTTGCGACCGGTATGGTTGTCGCGGGTGAAATCTCCTACATCGTTAATGTAGTTTTTCGTAGATCCGAAAAGATCCGCACTTCCGGTAAGGAGTAGAGGAAGCTCTTTTGCCAGGGCATTGATAATATTTCCTCCAGCAACTCGGGTAGCCACGTTCTTTTCTGGATTGGCTTCCGGGATGGCTGATAACAGTTGGTCGGCATTGACTGTTTTTCCACTATAGGCATCTTCAAGCAACGTGGCCAATTCCGGGTTGTTTGCCTTCCATGCGTTGTAGGTGTCCAGCCAGTCGTTGTATTTTTGGGCCAACTCTTGTTTGCGTTCTGAAAAGAAAGATTTAACAGAATTCGAAACGTAAAAATCTTCTGCGGGAAGGCCTAGAGCTGTCTTTGATTCGGCGGCAAATTTAACTCCGCCTTCACCGTGAGCGGCGGCAGTTCCGGACACTTGTGAAATGCCTTTTCCGATAAGCGTGCGAGCAATGACTAACTTCGGTTTGCCGTTATCGTTATTCTTGGCCTTTGCCAACGCGCTTTGTATTCCGTCCAAATCGTAACCGTCTATGGTGACAACATCCCAGCCATAAGCTTCGTAACGTTTAGCGGTATCTTCGCTCTGTGTCGCATCAGCGGAAGCATCCAGAGTGACGTCGTTTGAATCAAAGATCAGGATTAGGTTATCCAGACCGAAGTGG
Source organism: Verrucomicrobiota bacterium (assembly GCA_027622555.1). Classification (NCBI taxonomy): domain Bacteria; kingdom Pseudomonadati; phylum Verrucomicrobiota; species Verrucomicrobiota bacterium. The sequence continues at coordinate 44,285 of JAQBYJ010000005.1, read as the reverse complement.
CCGGCAAACGCGCAGGCCTCAGCAGATACTCCCTCTTGTAAACATCCATCACCCGCCAGACAGATAATATGATGATCAATGATGGTGTGGTCGTCGGTGTTAAATTTTTTGGCCGTCATTTTGGCTGCAACAGCCATTCCGACTGAGTTGCCAATTCCTTGGCCGAGGGGTCCAGTTGTGCACTCGACGCCAGGAGTCTCTCCAAATTCCGGATGTCCTGGTGTTTTGCTATGTAGCACCCGGAAATTCTTTATGTCATCAAGGCTCAATTCGTAGCCGGAGAGGTGCAGCCAGGAATAGAGAAACATGCTGCCATGGCCAGCCGAGAGGACGAAACGGTCACGATTTAGCCAGTTTGGATTTCGTGGGCTCATTGAGAGCGATTCCCCAAAAAGGACGGCGCCTACTTCTGCGGCTCCCAAAGGAAGGCCTAGGTGGCCGGATCCGCAGGCTGCTACTGCGTCGATGGCCAATCCGCGAGAGATGTTGGCTGCTTCTGATAATACTTCTTTGTTCATTTCAACTTCGGCTTGGTGTGCTTTCGGACCCCTTGGTGAGGTCTTATTTTTCTGGGACCCAAAATGCAAAGGATCGCCATGAAAAGGGCGAGGATATTTTCAAGCGACTCTAAAACTTGTCAGTTTCAATAAATCCGCTAAACAGATTAAGCTTTGTGACTACTGATTTCTCAAATCTTCCTTTAGATACGCTACCGTGGTGGGTTCCGGGTGCTGTGGTATTGGTTTTTGGCCTTTTGACCTGTTTGCACGGTTACAAAATCCTTAAATTGGTTTTATTTCTCCTTGGATTGGTTAGCGGTTCCTACGCCGGCTTGTTGTATGCGCCGCTTTTGTTTCCGGAGGATCCGAAAGTAGTTTGGATTATTGCGACCGTACTTGGGTTGGCATTGGGAATTCTGATGAATTTCTTCTATAAAGCGGGTGTCTTTATTTTAGGTGCTTATGTCGCGGCTGTTTTTCTTCTACCCTTCCTTCAATCCCTCGAAGATATCGCCGTCGTTGGAGTACTTGTTTTGATAATATTAGTGGGTGGGTTCGCTGCCTTAATGTTGGAGAAATGGACAATGAAAGTTGCTACCGCCTGCACCGGTGCATGGCACGCGGTGCAAAGTACCTTTTTCCTTTTTAAGCTATCGCCCTTTCTTTTTCCTTGGGAGCAGGTTCTCGACAAATATGGGGGGGCATCTTTGCACGATATCTTAAATCGTCCGTGGTATTTTTGGACCAGTGTGATTGGGCTATCACTGGCAGGGTTTTATATGCAGGTAAAAAGGAAACCGAAGAAAGATTAGGCGAAATAAGGCTCCTGGATCAGGAGTCCTTCCCGTAGGCTCTTTCAACTTTTGCGATTCGCAGCATGTAGTCCTGGTACCACACGGATTTTCCAGCGGCTTGAGCTTTCTGGTGCTCTGGATGGTGATGCCAATTCACAATCGCCTCTTCTGACGTCCAATATGAAATGGTGATTCCGCATCCCTTCTCGTTTTTTACCGATTCAATTCCGAGAAAACCTGGTTGCCGGGCGGCCAAGGTTTCCATTTTTTCCGCCATGGCTTTATAACCGTTGTCGCCTTCTGTCCTGGTCGATGGAAAGATGACTGCGTAGTAGGGCGGTTCGGGTGTTTTACAAGGAAACATGGCTAACTCGTTGATGGGTTAAGTGGTCCGGCGTAAACGCGGGTCCGGTAATCGAAGGTTATTTGACCTTTCGTCTTCTCATTCTCAAATAAAGTTTCCAAGGCTTTCATTAACGGCTCGTAATTCTTGGAACCGGGTAATGGGCAATAACTGGAAGATTCCAGGCGGCCTTTTAGTCCTTCGAGATCGAATGACTGTGAGTTGTCATACTCGTAAATAGAATATGTCTTGAGGGCAGTCAGGTCGATAGCGCACATAATTTTAAACGCGATTGGAAAACCTGAGTTTCGAATCATTCATGAGAACAGTGGGCCAGGGTGGTTATGCTGTTTCCGTGCTTGTTTGCCATCCTTGAAGGATGATTTCGAGCGTGGCCAAAATAAGGGATTGATCCTCCGTTCCCTGAAGCGCCTCTTTAGAAATGTAATTATCAATGAGTAGCATCGACAAACCATGTACAGCTGACCAGGCGCTGAGGGCCAACGGCATGGGATGTCCCAAGCGAGCAAGTCCCGCTTGTTGGCAATACTCCACCATATCGATTAAAAAGCTGAAGGCTTCATCGGCCGCTTCTTGAAGAGCCGGATATTCGACCCCTCCATCTACGTTACGGAGGCGAAACATCACTCGCATCGAATCCGGGTTTTGCCGTGCAAATTGAACATAGGCCAATCCCGATTGGAAAAATAGAGATTTGGCATCTTCCGAGTGTTTTGCCGCTACTGAATCCAATAAAGCTGCCAATCGGATGAAACCCTGCTCTGCTATAGCAGCGACCAGCGCTTCCTTGTCCTTGAAGTGTCGATAGGGTGCCGCTTCACTTACTCCAGCCTTTTTCGCAACCTTTCGCAGGGAGAGTCCCTGTTTCCCATCCTCAGAGAGGATCTCGAGCCCGCAACGGATAAGAGAATTCTTCAGATCGCCGTGATGGTACTTACTACCTTTTGTCAAAATCATACGAATTGGGCTACTTGTGTGAACAGCGTTAACATATTAATAAAGTTAACGTTGTTAATATTGCTGATTTCTTCTGATATCAACAGAAAAAGATGGTGTTTGCCATTCTTTTAAGGTCGATTCGCTTGATGGAGATAATTGGTGAAAAGTCAGTGGTTGGTATTTCTTATGTTCTTAAAGGAGAAGTGGGTGAAGTGTTGGATAAAAGCCCTGACAGTGATCCGTTTGTTTTCCTGATGGGGGTTGAAGGGGCGGTTCCAGGTTTGGAGCGCGCTTTACTCGGGAAACAGGTGGGTGATGCATTTTCTGTGACTCTCAAGCCAGCCGATGCCTATGGTGAGCTTTTACCAGGACTGATTGGCGAAGTTCCTCGTAGTCAATTTCCGCCCGATGAGAAGTTGGAGGTAGGCTTGCGGTTTCAAGGCGAAGTGGCCGGAGGAATCCGTATGTTCACCATCCAAAAAATTGAGGGCGATACTTTGACTATTGATGCGAACCACGAGTTCTCCGGGAAGACCCTTTATTTTGAGGTCAAGGTCCTGTCTGTCCGTCCTGCCTCCGAAGAAGAGCTTAGTCACAAACACGTTCACCATGGAGACGGTTGTGACCATGGCCATGATCCTCATCACCATTGAGCCTGGTTTGGCTTAATCGATCCGAATTCCTTAAAACCAACGGGCTCTAGCAATAAAAGCTGCAACGACGGAGAGGTGAAGCAGTAGGGATGCGAAAATCATCCAACGAAATTTTGGTTTGTTGGTTTTATGATTGAAAATGTGCATTCCCAAAAAAGCACCCGGAAAACCTCCAATAAGAGAAAGGGTGTGGAACCAACGTTCTGGAACTCGTTTCCATTCCATTTTGGCTAACAACTTGTCGATCCCGTAAATCAGCAGCGTGAGTATGCTCACGTACAGGTAGACTCTGAAAAGTAGACGCCACATAATCAGGATTTGGAGGCTAGTAAACTTTCAACCATCGAACTCCATTCATCTTCAAGTGATCCTTGGAATACAGGTTTCCTTGCCCGGCTATACCAATAGGAGGCATTTCCGATGTCGCCTTCCTTTCGATGCAGGTAAGCATGAACCCAATCACCCTCCAACGATCCGGCACTTTGACACACATCATGCGATTTATCCCAATCGCCTTTTGCATCCCACCAAAGGGCTTGCAAAGGCTTCGACAAAGCTGAATCAGGTCTTGTGTTTTCTGAGGTGGATTGCTGAAATTCGGAAACGGTCATAAGTCTAAGCTTTGGTAAATACCAAATCGAACATGGCAGGCGAAACAATAATTTTGGAGGAGACCTCCGAATTCTTTATTCGTCCGTAACCAGGAGTCTAACAAATCTACCACCATCGGTACCCAAAGCTTGGATATCGCGAATACTAACTGTGTAGGTATTATTGGACGGATTGAACGTTTCTGAGATCACCGCTGAATCGATCCGTTCCCAGGTTTCAAGATCTGTACAAGTTTCAAGGTGAATGGAGTATTTCCCAAGCTCGGCTGGATGCGTGTAGGTGAAGCCTAGGTACTGCTTCCCTTCAATCTCAAATATTTTGAACGGCTGCGCTCCATTGGGGAATTAACCCTATAGATTTGAGGCGTAACTCTATACAAACCGTCTGCTAAATTACCTGCCATCCATCCGTTGCTTTTTATACCCCTTGGGTGGTGCGAATGTGGATTTGTCGAGATCACGTTTTTCAACGGACTTCAGGGTGAACTCCTCAGAAGGTTTGCCGTTTTTGTAGTTGATTGATGAAACAGGAAATCCCCCCAGCTCTTTCAATTGTTTAAACATGTTCTGGTCAATGGAAGCCATCATGGGGTTGCTGCCCCCCTGACTTAATGAACTCATCATTTTTTCCATGAAACTGGACATCGACTCAAATGCTTCTACCGCTTCATCTCCACCTTCGATGTCTTTCCAAGCTGAGACCCAGAATTCATTTTCTATTTGGCCACCCTTCTTTTGGAGGTAGTGAGTCGTTTTGTATCCGGCGACGGTTTTACTTTTATCTCCTTTTTCTATGGATGTCGGGACTTTCTCTTTTGCCTGAGGTATCATGGATCCCATCCTTTGTTTCATCATATTTTCCACCATTGCTTTTTGTTCTGGTGGAACATTTTTAAGCGCTTCATTCATCTGCGCCATCGCCTGACTCAGTTGATTGCCAAGTTGGTTGAGGGTAGCTTCGTCCATCAGGAAAAATTGTTTACGCTCATGGTCGATCATCATCACGCTATTTTCATTTCCCAAAAATACCATTGAGCCGTTCCCATTGGTACCGTCGGCAAATTCCATTTTGAGGTTTTTGCCGTCCACGGACACTGTCATATCTCCCGGGTTCTCAGCCTTTTGAAGGTCCTTGGAAGACAGGGTGTAAACTACTCCCGCTGAAAGCACCGAATTTAGAGAAACTAGAGCACATAATAGAAAGATGATATTGTTTTGTTTCATAATTTGGGGTGTGAGTGGTTTTTGATAAATCGAACTAAGAGATATAAAAAAGCATGATAGTACATATCTGATTGGAATGCAGCTTATTTTTAACGCTTAGGTTTTGTGCGGGTGTCATTGTTTTTCGCTTCGTTGTCGGTCAAGACCTCGGTGCAATTGATGTCAGAAACGAAAGGATGGCCAAAGTGTAGGAGCAAATTTATTCGCGACTCGTAAATCAAAAACCTTCGGGTCGCGAATAAATTTGCTCCTACAAAAAGAGAAAGGTGACTTTTTCTGTAGTGAATCAGCCAAAAAGATTCAGAGCGGAAAGACCATAAAACAATACACTCCCCAATGGGAATTCGGAGGGTCAGGTAGCTCAGGTTTTAACATCTTTCAAAATCGCACCGTTTTTTGCTAGGCCACCACCATAAAAATCATTCGCCTTATTCTGAATACGAATGAATTTCAGTCGATTGATTTTGCCTGGAGCTCTTCGAGACGTTGACGAACATCATCTGCTAATTTACCGGTCAGGTTAGGCTCGATAGTGAGGTAAAAGAACAACGCCCGCTCGCGATACTCCGTTTGTCTTTCTCCGTTGGTTTCATTTTCTGCTTTCAGGCGATGAATCTCGGCGGTGACAAAACATTTTTCGACAACCATACGATCCGAGACTTGGAATAGGTCCACTAGTTCATCCGCAGGTAGCGACATGATCAATTCGCTTGGTAGTCCGATGACCTCAGCGGTAAGTTGTTCCAAATGCACATTCAATTCCCCATCGGCAGTAATCGACCTGCTATCTGCAGCCCGTCGAATGAATTCACCTAGTTGTTGAATTAGTTGGAGGATGTAATCTTGCCTGATCATTGCTTGTTTTTTTAACCTACAACAGACCAGCAATCAGGCCAAGGAGATTCTCTGTTTTGATCTTCGGGTTTCAGAAAAAGCCTGAGCCAACAAAATCTTCTTCCGCTGAAATTAAGAAAATGTAACCGCTTGTGGGAACGATGCGTTGTCGCTATAGTCATCGCTGGAATCTGTTGGCCGCGAACTCACACAAATCTCATGAAATCTTGGCTCATCCTTTTCATATGCTTTTTGGCGTTAACGAGCTTCGCCCAACCCCAGGCAGTGGATACACGAATTTTGTCGGGTCCACTACTCAATCAGGCGAAAGTAAAACAAGGGGAGCTCATTCCGGCCGATCTTGTCATCTTCACGGAGTCTGGGAAACAACAGACCCTTTTAGACGTAATCGACGGTAACTATACGGTCCTGGTATCCGGTTGTTTAACCTGCCCCATCTTTCATCGGACTTACCCAGGGGTTGAGGCTGTTTATCAAGATTACAAAGACACAGACGGACTTCAGTTTTTTTACGTCTACAAAAGTTTGGCGCATCCTGAATACAATGGTTACATTCAACCCGTAACCCTTCAAGAGCGCTTGGCCCATGTGGTTGAAGCAAAACGAGTCTTGGGCACGAATTTACCTTGGTTGTGTGATGACATGGACAACGCCGTACGCCATACCCTGGGCTTCGGGCCGAACACCCAGATGGTTATCGATCCGCAGGGGAAAATTGTTCATGCCCTCGGATGGAGCGATGGAGAAGTCCTTCGCAAAGAGCTGGTAAAGCTGGTTGGCGATTCTGACACCCACACCGCCGTTAGAGACCTGACGCTTGAAAAACGTCCCGCGGCAATGGCGCAAAAATCGGTTCAGCGCGGCAAAGCTACAAGCCCCGTTTTCAACGAAACTTTAGTGCCTGTGGTGATCAATGCGGTGGAAGTTGGGAAACAGCCTCTGTATGTAAAACCGCGTGTGGAAGTTACTCCAGGTGTGTTGCAACGTGGACGAGGAGAGATGTATTTGGGATTTCACCTGGATCCCATCCACCATGTTCATTGGAACAATTTAGCCGCCCCTTTGCAGTATGAATTGAGTCTTCCTGATGGCGTCTACATGACTCCTGAAAAAGGCATGGCGGAAGAAGTGGATGAAGATGCGGATGCGGATCCCCGCGAATTTGTAATTGAAATCACCGGATCCGAACCGGGAGATGTTTTTGGTGTCACCGTTCGTTATTTCGCCTGTAGTGATGAAGAAGGCTGGTGCGTTCCAGTTACTCAGAAATACGAGGTAAGACTCGCTGCTGATCTCGATGGTGGCGGTACGATGGGACGGTCCTTTAATCGTGCTGGAGCTGGACAAAATTTTGCTCAAGCCGGTGCCCGGGGTGGACAACAAAGAGGCGGTCCTGCTGGCCGACGAGGCCCTCCAGGTGGTGGCCCAGGTGGTGCCCCAGGAGGACGACCATCTCCTGATCAGATGAAAGAGCGCATCCTGGGAGCCGATAGGAACGGTGATGGGAAAATCTCGGAAAATGAAGCTCCACAACAAATGCAACCGATATTTGCTCAAGCCGATTTGGATAGCGATGGTTTCCTTACGGTGGATGAAGTGAATGCCTTTGTTGAAACTTCAGGTCAAAGAGCAGGCCCTGGAGGAGGAGGTCCGGGACAAGGACGACCTGGTCAAGCGAGAGGTCCTGGCGCTCCCGGCCAGCGCGGGAACCCCGCGGCTCAATTAATGGATTTCGATGCAAACAAGGATGGCAAGATCACCAAAGATGAATTGCCGGAACCAATGCAGCAACGATTTGGAAGAATGGACGAAAATAGCGACGGTGTAATCGATCAGACTGAAGTCGATGCCATGATTGAGCGTTCTCAAGGAGGTCAAGAGCGTCGAGCTCTTCCTCCCGGACGTCCCAATCGTGACAGCATTTAGTCAGAAGAGTGATCGGTGCTGATTTTTATTGTCCGAACTGTATGAGGCAACCACGTGGGGTGGTTGCCTCATTTTTTAAATAATTTCCGTGTGCCAGGTGCGATTACGAATTAGATTCAATCTATTTAAATAACACGGTCATTCCCACCATCCACGGTGATTTGAGCGCCTGTGGTTTTTATAAATGTAGTACCAGCCATGGAAACCACCATGTTGGCAACTTCGACGGACTTGACCGGCGTCTTCATGACATTGCGAGACATGTATTCCTCGACAGTCATGCCGTATTTTTCCGCACGTGCTTCCAGTATGCCGCCGGCCCAAATAGCGGTATCGAAAACGCTGTCGGGATGGACGATGTTTACACGCACATTGTGAGCGCCCAATTCAAGGGCTGCTACCCGCATCAACTGATTGAGTCCAGCCTTCGCCACCGAGTAAGCTGCTACGCCGGGTCCGGGTGCCGGAATGTTTCTTGTGCCGATAAATATGAAGGTTGGATCAATCCCTTTTTTTAGGAAAGGAATACAGTAACGCATCAAATCCTTATGCTGAGTCACGTTGAGCGCGAGACTCATGTCCCAGGACTTGTCGTCCATCTGCTCGATGTATTTTCCCATCGGGAAGATACCGGCATTGCTGACTACAATGTCCAGGCCTCCGAAGGTTGATACAGTCGTTTCAACGGCATCGAGCAATGCAGCTCTGTCCGTAACGTCACATACTTTTCCAATGAACGTGGGCTCATTGAATAATTGGGTGATGTCTGGATTCAGATCCGTAGCTACCACAGCCGCTCCAGCTGCATGTAATTGTTCAGCACAAGCTTTGCCAATTCCACTTGCAGCACCCGTAACGAGGGCCACTTTCCCTTGCAGCGGTAGCGCGGTTTTTTTTGTTTTCAGCTTGGCCTGCTCCAACTCCCAATACTCCACATCAAATACGTCTTTCGCGCTGAGCGCTTTCCAGCCTCCCAGAGCTTCACTTTGTTGAACTACCTTCGTTGTGTGTTCCGCGATATCGGAAATTTTTACTGCTTCGGTGTAACTGGTGCCCAAGGAAACAGTGCCTTGACCTGGCCAGATAACCCAACGGGGAGCTGGATCAAGGCGTGTCATCCCTTCCGCTTTATTTTCATCAAAATAAGTTTGGTAATTGTTGCCAAATTGTTCGACGGCTTCACTTACCGGTCCGGTTAGGACCATGGGAATCCGTTTAGTGAGGATGGAATGATCGGGGGTCACGGGTCCTCGAGTACCAATCTCTGCGATTCCATCTATTTCCGAATACGCAACCACCGACGGGCTGGAATCCCACTTCGCAAGTAGCGGAACACCGCGTGCGTCCGATACAGCCTTTCTTAGTTCGGCCAGGGTGAGTAAGTTTGCTTTGGAAGAACCTGAAGATTCTTTCAATATCTTTGCTCCCTTTTGTTCGAGGTAAGCTTCTGCTCTGGAGACCAGGTCGATGGTATTCTCGTAAGAGGTTTTTGCTTCCTTATCGAATGTGAATAGTCCGTGGTTTAGAAGAACCATACCGTCATAATCCGCCCAATCAAGGTCGCGGGTCATTTCATACACTTTTCGAGCCAGTACGAATCCCGGCATGACGTAAGGAACGATCAGGATTTTATCGCCCAGTGCTTCTCTGATTTTGGCCTCGCCGTTTTCTGTGTTGGTTAGAGCAATGATAGCGTCCGCATGGGTGTGGTCTACAAATCGATGCGGAATAATGGCATGCAATATGGCCTCGACAGAAGCGTTCGGCGCATGTGGGTCCAACATGGCTACTCGCTGCTGGGTTACCATATCGGTATCGGAGAGTGTTTCCAGCTCGGCCAGCTTTAACAAGGCACTCATACGTAGAGGAGCAAAGCCCGCTACTTCGATGGTCGCCAAATCCCAGCCACTGCCTTTACAGAACAACACGTCCTCTTCCGTTCCAAAGAAATCTTTTTCCTTGAGTTTAACTGAGGTGTTTCCACCCCCATGAAGAACCAGATCCGGATTGCTTCCCAATAATCGGGAAGTGTAGGCACGAAGGCCCTTGATATCATCTTTGAAAGCATTTGCTTCCTCGGCGTTCCATAAACTATTCATACTCAGAGGTCGTAATATTTTAGAAACATCCGAGCCAAACGAGCCCGCGGGGTAGTGTCAATATTGCGGCCTATCTATAATTGAAAGAAAACCTCTTTGTTCGACACGAATTCGAACTGGCGGGGTGGCTAAGCCCGAGATATAGGAATGTCTGCTTCCCCCGTGGATTCAGGCTTTATTTTTCGCCGTACTCGCTCAGAAGATTTTCTTTAAAGGGCGGCCGGATGATTCCACGCTCGGTAATGAGACCTGCAACGAGTTCATGGGGAGTCACGTCAAATGCCGGACTACGTACCTGGATGTTCTCAGGTGCTGTTCTTCGTGACCCGAAGTGGGTAACTTCAATAGGGTCCCGTTCTTCAATCGGAATGCCGGAGCCATCCGGCATATTGAAATCAATCGTCGAGTAAGGCAGCGCAACATAGAAAGGGATATTAAAATGTTTTGCGAGAATGGCCACGCCCAGTGTCCCGATTTTATTGGCCACATCGCCGTTTGCCGCCGTGCGATCAGTTCCAACAATAACCAGGTCGATCAAGCCCTGGGACATCATATGTGCTGCCATATTGTCGGTGATGAGGGTAACGTCGATTCCCGCTTGTTGAAGTTCCCAGCTCGTTAAGCGGGCGCCTTGAAGGAGTGGTCGGGTTTCGTCCGCATACACTCTAAATGGAATCTGGTTCTTATGTGCCACAAACATGGGCGAGGTCGCGGTGCCATACTCAGAAGTAGCCAATGAGCCTGCATTGCAGTGAGTAAGGATTCCATATCCAGGTTGAATCAAAGAGGCTCCGTGCACTCCGATCATTCTGCATAGTTCACGGTCTTCATTGTGAATATCTATGGCCTCACCTTCCAGTTTATCGTAGAGCTCACGACTGGTCGTCACCCTTTGTTGCTTGGCAAAGTCGACCATACGTTTGAGACCCCATTTCAAATTAACCGCGGTGGGCCGTGCTTCTCCGAGCCATGCTGCCTTGGATTCGATTTGCGCCATGAAATCGTCAACAGGCAGGTCCTGGTGAACCTTAATTCCTACGAGCAAACCGTAAGCCCCGGCGACACCTATGGCTGGCGCTCCTCGAACTTTCAATGCTTTGATTGAGTCGCTGACTTGTTCGATCGTGTCCTGCCTTTCGCCGACCACCGCCAAAGGAAGTTGTGTTTGATCGAGGAGAAAGAGTTCTCCGTTCTCCCACCAAATGGTTTCTGGAAGATTGAGACTATTCTTGGGAATGGTAATTTCGGCCATGATGGTACTAAGCTATCGGAGCGGTGATATTGTTTTAGCCCGGTCGATAACTTCTTCTATACTTTTGAATTGGTCGCGTTGTATAACCAGCGCCTTCCCTAGTTCAAGTGTCATCCGTTCAATGTGGGCGCGTTCCTTCAGGTCTTCGATGTCGGCAATGTCTCCGACTTTGGCGAGACCTACAATTCTGCGCATCATCTTGCATGCGGCAAAGCCAAGTGTGTCACTAAAAACATGTTTGAGAAAAGACTGTCGTTGCCTCCTGGCATCCGCTTTGCCTTCGGCGTAGTCAAAATAAAGTGGGTCTTTGTCGTGTTGGTGCTTCTCCCACAATTGGTCAAATTTACTTTCAAACTGATTCCAGGTTGAAGCGATCGTATCCAGTATCCAGCTACGATACTCAAGTGGCTCACGTCCAAGGAGCTTTTGGCGGTATTCATGTGAGAAATAGGACATGAACAGATTCCCGATAAACGCGCCTATGTCGAACCCCATGGGACCATAAAAAGCAAACTCCGGGTCGATTACCGTGGTCTCATTTTCGTTAGCCATGACGCTTCCGATGTGTAGGTCACCATGAAGCAACGCTTCTGTGTGATTCATGAATTTGTATTTCATTTCTGCGACCGCAATTTTCAAAGTACCATCCTTTTGTATGAAATCGATATCCTCCTCACTCAATGCTTCGTTGTAGCTATTGGTCTCATGTTTCTCGAAAGGATTGGTGAAAACGAATTCTTCTGTAAGGTTGCACAGCTCTGCGTTTATGAAATTGGCAACTGCCTTCTTTTTATCAGCGGAAGAGAGATACCAGTCGGACGTATAATAAAGGGTATGCGCCAGAAAGGTGGACATGTGATCGGCCAAATACGGGAACACTTTACCTTCGATGATCTGCCCGCGCAGTATCTTTTGATTGGAAAGATTCTGCATGATGACCACTGACATCTCTATACTGGAATAGAAGATTTCAGGAACAAAATCAGGACAAAGCTCTTTTTGTATTTCCAAGGCCTGGATCTCAAAACGCATGCGTTCTCGTGTAAGCGCCCACGATTCGCCTACCACCCTTAGGTAAGGAACCGCCTGTTTCAAGGCGACCGTCTCTGCCAGGTTGTCCCGGTTGGTAATCAGGTAAACATAATTCAAATTTCCGTCACCGACTTCGATCACTTCAAGATTATCGAAGCTGCTAAATAAGCTCTGCATTGCCTCGATGGATTTCAGGTAATCCACCAACGTTTCTGGAGTCAGTATTTCATAGGACATAAATTGATCTGATGATTGGCGTTATAGAAAAATGTTTAAGCAGGATGAATTACCCCACAATTTGTTGTCAACCGGTTCAACGCTCTATTCGGAAAATATCGAAGAGTTCGATCAGGTGTTCATGGATTGCAGGAGCCCCTGAACTTTCTCTCGGATTGTTTCAGTTAAAGGAGTAACTCCACTTTTAAAATTGAATCCGCCTTCTTCAAGAAACGTGTTAATGGCTATAGGTTTTCCAAAAACTAATTCAGCTGTGCGTGGACCGTAGTATTCTTCTATTTCGAGGACATCTTCCTCGAGCTTGAATAGCGTCTCTGCAATACGATCATCGGTTGGGTTTTCTTTCAAGTATCGGCCAGGGTAGCTATACAGCTGGTTGGCGAGGAAAATTCTGTCCAGTTCATCGTAAAGCTCTTTTTCTCGTTCTGGCGAAACGGGAGAGGATTCGTCGGTAAGCTCCTTTCGGATTTTTCCACGCAGCGCTTTTATGCGCATCGTCATCTTCATATCCGAATTCGATTCACCATGAGCCAACTCAATGGGTTCCATCAATTTGTCCTGCAAACTACGGGTGCGCGCAATTATTTCTCCTGTCTGGGCATAACCGAGAAATTCTTCCTCTTTAATTGTAAGGAGCGCTGATCCAAGTCGGTAGATTCGATCTACCGGATCCAAACCGAGTCTTGGTTTCCAGGTAATATGTTTCTCCAATCGATCCAGTCTTTCTGAAAATGTGTTTGAGATATCTGAACTGTGTCTAATACGAATGCCTGCCGGGACGACATAGCTCGTTTTACCTTCGGGTAGTTTTGAACTGGCTCTCAGCACTATACTTGCGACCCCATCATTCAGCTCATCCAGCACCTCGTGGTGGTGATAGATTTCACCTTCAGGGAAGATGACCAAGGGGAAATTACCTTCCTGCAACAATTGAATCGCCGTCTTGATTGCGCCAATATCACCTCCCTCCCGGTTTACCGAAAAAGCTCCCGCCTTTTGAAGAAAGAAGCGGGTAAAGGCATCCTTTTCAAACCCTTCTCTCGCCGCCATAAAATGAAAAATAAAGCCACTGCGACGGGCGGCCGTTACCATAAGGCTTGGGTCAGCATGGTCCGCATGATTGGGGGCGACGAGAATCGACTCCCTGCGGCGAACAAGTTCAGTCAATTCCTCGGCACCGCTTATTTTGATTTCCGCAATTTTAAATTTCTTTTTGAGAAAACGACTGCTAACCAAAAACAGGATAGGCTTGAACCAGGTTGAATACTTCGGTGGTCGAAAAACGTAGGGAATTTGAGGACGGAATATATTCATTTGGAGGAATCAGCAAATTTGCGCGCCAGTTCCTTCAGTAGACTCAAGTCCAGTTTGCCCGAGCCCAGGTAGGGAAGAGAGTCGACATGGAAAAACAGATCGCGCCTTGGTTTCCAGAGATTCGGGATGTCCGCTTCGGCCAATTTTGAATGACATTCTTCCAGGCGTGAAGCAGTCAAACAATGAAGCACCACCAGGCGTTCGCCCTTCCGTTCATCGGGTAGGCTGGAGACTGCCAAGGATTTCTCCGTTTCTTCAATTAATTCATGAAGAACGTCCTCAACTTTGATGTGAGGAACCATCTCGCCTCCTATTTTACTAAAGCGGCTCAGGCGATCGGTGATCGTTAAAAAGCCGTCTTCATCGATAGCTGCAATATCACCGGTAGTATACCAACCGTCCTGGAGCACCTCCGCGGTTTTTTCCGGTTTCCCGAGATAGCCCTGCATGACGTTTGGGCCCTTGACGAGCATGAGACCGGCACTCCCGGTGGGAACCGCTGTGTGTGAGTCGGGATCGACGATTCGAATGCTGATTCCCGGGAGAGGATGACCAATCTTACCAGGTTTGATGCCTACTTGGTGAAGGTTTCCTTTCCTGAAATCCCGGGTATTGGCAGAAACGACCGGAGAACATTCGGTGCAACCGTACCCCTCGACAGGGTACAGCCCAAATTTTTCCTCAAACGCCATCGCCAAGCGCTCAGGTAATTTTTCGGCTCCAACCATGACGAATTCGAGCGACTTAAATTGCTCGGCCTGGCAGCCGCGCAAATAAATTTGCAGGAAGGTCGGCGTTGCAATCAGGTAGGTCACTTTGTTTTCCTCAACCAGTGAACCCACCATTTTTGAATCAAGCGGATTCGCATGGTAGGTGACTCCAATTCCAAGGGTCGGCGGCAGTGCCAAAGCTCCTGTAAAGCCAAACGAATGGAAAAACGGTAGTATCCCCAAAAGCACATCCCGTTTCCCCAAGGCAAGTGTTTGTCCAATCTGCTCAACATTCGAAGCTATGTTGTAATGGCTCAACATGACCCCCTTCGGTTCTCCGGTACTTCCGCTCGAAAAGATGATAGTCGCCGTATCGTCCAGCTCAATTTTCCGTGCCTGCCCGAGTGATTTTTCCAAAACCCTTACCGGTAACGTCCAGGCCATTAAGAAGCTGATAATTTTTTGAGACAGCTTTGGTTTATGGAGAAGATCTTCCAGGAAGAGGCTCGTTTCCGGCAGTTGAAGTTTGGTCCGGGCAAGGAACAGCTTGGAGGTAACTATCGTTTTGATGCCGCATTGTTCAATACACGAAGCAATGGCATTTTCAGAAAGCGTGTAGTTTAGATTAACGGGCACTTTCCCCATCAAAAATGCCGCGTAGTTCACAAGGGCTCCCGGAACCGACGGTGGGAGGAGTATTCCCACTTTTTCTTGATCCTGCCAATGTGGCCTCAAGGTTCGAGCCATGAAAATAACTTTTGGAAGAAGCGCACCGTAGCTGAGCCGGCCTGATCTTGGATCAGACATCGCAAATCGGAAGGGGTGGTGCTTGGCCGTATGTACAAATTTGCGGTGCAGCGTATCAAAATAAATTTTCCTGTTGGGCCATGCTTGTGTAGCCAAGTCCTGCACTGCTGTTCTCACTTCAAAGGGTGGGCTTTGAGGTGGCATGGCTTCTCCGAAGCTAACTGTAACAGGAAACGGAATTTTTCTCGGCCATTTATATAAAAAACGACCGCGTTCAAAACTGAAGATACTTCCCCAGACTCCATCCAGGTTGATGGGCAGAATCGGTTCATGAAGACCCTTCATGATCCGTTCAAATCCCTTTCGAAACGGTAGTAAGTTTCCGGTTCTCGAGATTTGACCTTCTGCAAAAATACAAACGACTTCCCCTTTTTGAATTAGGTCTCGGGCATGTTTTAATGCGGCGATCGTTTCCCTGGGTCGGGCCGTTGTCGGAATCGGAATTGCACCCATTATTCTAGCAAACGGTTTTATGAATTTATTGGTATAGATGTCCTGCGCCATGATAAACCGGATGGGACGATCTATGGATGCAACCAGGAGTAAGGCATCCACATAGGAAAGGTGGTTGCAGACAAAAAGAACGCCTCCTTTGTCAGGAATATTATCCCGGCCAAGGACACGAATCCTGTAAATGGTGTTGGTCAGGATTACCAGGAGCAGTCTCAGGAGTGAATCGGGAAGCAACCAGATCACATAAACGGTTCCAACGAGTGTAATTGCACCTATGAAAATAAAGATCTCCCCGGTCTCCAGCCCAATATTCTTTAGTAACAAATAGACGCCAGCCGAGGCCAGGATTCCTCCCCAGGAAAGAAATGCCTGCATCGCAATGACAGAGCCTTTTCGTTCTTTTTCCGGTCTGTGTTGAACAATGGCGTTGATTGGGATGATATAAAATCCTCCAAAAAAACCTAATAAACCCAGGAAGAGTCCAAAGTAGGTGGTACTTAGTCCTGACTGCCCCATGCAGAAACTAAAGACCGCAACTCCCAGAGCACCGAGCGGGATTAGTCCGTATTCGATCTTTCGAGCCGAGAGGTAGCCAGCCAGGAAACTTCCGATTCCGATTCCTACCGCCATCATCGCGAATAGAATACTCGTACTACGGAAACTGAGGTCCAATTCATTGCGACCATAGATCATAACCGACTGTTGCACCAGCGCGCCCAGAAACCAGAAATAGGTACTTCCGATCACCGAGAGAAACAACACCCGGTCTTTTCGGGCATATTTAAGTTGTTGCCAGAATTCTCCTAAAAAATTGATCCGGTAGACTTTATTGGGATCTGCCGGAGGCATTCGCTTTATCCCGCGGCTTGCCAGATATCCAGCGACTGCCAGTAGTGTTAAAATGACCCCTGTGGCTGCTTGATTGTCGAACCAATCGAATAAGAAACCGCCGGCAATAGTTCCCAGAATAACGGCAATAAATGTGCCGAGGCCGATGTAGCCATTACCCCAGGATAAGCGCTTTTCTTCGAGAAGCTCGGGGAGAAGGCCGTATTTTACGGGTCCAAAAAACGCGCTTTGTGCGCTCATCAGGAAAATGACTCCGATCAAAACGTTGAGATTACTATAATAAAGCCCACAAGCGGCGATCGACATTATGACAATCTCCGCGGTCTTAATACGAACGGCCATGTGAGCTTTGCTACACCGGTCTGCAAAGAAACCGCCCGTCATCGTGAGCAAAATAAAGGGTACTGCAAAAAACACCCCGATCAATGCGACAAGTCTGTCTTGATCCGCTTCATTCGGGAACTGGCTCATCGCCGTGAAGATCACGACAAACTTGAACATGTTGTCGGAAAAAGCACCTTGGCACTGAGTGACAAACAAGCTCCAGAAACTCTTTTTCCAAGGAGAAGGAGGTATTGCTTTTTGAGATGTTTCCACGAGGTGTTTCAATCCATTCAACGACTGAAAAGCGAAGCGCTCAAGTCTCTTTTAGTGTGGAAAATTCTCTACGCTCTCTGAGCTGTTGGTCGAATGATCACTTCGTTGATGTCCACATGAGCCGGTTGGCTTATTGCGAACGCGAACGCACGTGCAACGTCAATGGGATCGAGCAATTTCAGACCATCAAATTCTTTCATAAGGTAATCCATCGCTTCCGGATCATCGTCAGTGCCAATCTCTGTGTAGACTGCACCTGGCGAAACCATGCTGACCCGGATGTCAGGTCCTACTTCCTGGCGAAGTCCTTCATGGATCATCTTGATCGCTGCCTTGGTTCCATTATACACCGCCATGAAGGCCATGCCTTGGTGAGCAACCATGGAGGATGTGGTAATAATTTGTCCGTAGCCCTGTTCCTTCATTCCTGGAAGAACCGCCGCAATTCCATTGAGGGGACCTTTTATATTTACATCGATCATGCTGTTCCACGCATCGACCTGCAGCTTATCTACGGCACCCAGGGTGTTTTTTCCTGCATTATTGATCAAAACGTCGATCGATCCGAAGGTAGCTGTGGCGTGAGCGGCCAATTCTTTTACGCTCTTGTAGTTGGTTACGTCGGTAACTTTCCAGGCCACCTCTCCTCCGGCAGCTGTTATTTCGTCGGAAAGTTCTTTTAATCTGTCTTCACGGCGTGCGCCGAGGACGACCTTGGCTCCCAGGCTTGCCAGATGGTTGGCTGTGGCTCTTCCGATGCCACTTGAAGCACCCGTAATTATAATGACTTTCCCTGAAATGTGCGTTGCATCGTTCATATACATTTAAGCAGAACAATACCTCCTGAAGGAGTCAAAGTTCTATCTTGAAAGTCGCTCCGATTTTCCGTGGTTTCTATTTCGAGCTTCCTTGCGCTTCGATTATTTTTGGGGCTCAATACTAATCCAGACATGAATCTATCCGCAAAATCCCTAATCAATCGAATCGTTGTCGGAACCATCCTTCTTTCTGTAGGAGCGATACTGGGAATTTATATAGGTATGAAAAAGGACCTTAAATGGGCCTCGCTCTACAACGGGAATGATCTCTCCGGGTGGTCAGTCGAATCATTTGATGCCGATTCCCAGAAGGCGTATTGGAAGTCAGAGGATGGAATGATTGTTTGCGATTCCATGGGTGATAAGGATCACGATTCTATTTGGTTAAAACATGCGCTTGAGATTGAAGATTTCGAGTTGAAGTTGAAGTTCAGAGCTTTCCGGGACTCTCCTGGAAATAGTGGAGTGCAAGTTCGTAGTCGCTGGGTTGCCAGATCAGATCTTCCTAAAGGTGCATGGATGCACGGACCTCAGGTTGATATCCATCCACCTCTTCCTTGGCGGACCGGTCTTATCTACGACGAAACACCCGAAACGAAACGCTGGATAAGTCCAAGTATGCCCAGCTCGAAGATTGACGCCGCTGATGGACCCGAGGAATGGGTTTTTAATTATGCGGACAGTCCCAATGCGTGGAACGATTTAATCATCCGATGCGAAGGTCCCCAGATTACTACCACACTCAACGGTATGATGGTAGCAGATCTTGATGGGGAAGGACTGTTGAATGATGAAGCCCACAAAAAACATCGTGTGGGCATGAGAGGATTTATTGCACTTCAGCTACATGCGAAAGATGAACTGAAAATGCATTTCAAAGATATCTTTATCCGAGAGCTTTGAGCATTTCTAGTTTCCTAGAATAATGGTTCGAAGCTGATTATAAACGTCTGTTGAACAGTGCACTTCCGCATTGGATGCTTCGCTTATGATTAGCGGCCAATCGTTTTCATCCTCGGGAATTCTGCCATGCGATCCTTTCACCAAATTTGCATCCAGTGGGATGACGTCCAACAGTGCGCGGAAGCCCAGTTTTTTCTTAAGCAGGAACCATGCGATTTTCAAGAAAGGGAGACGAATGGTTGGGTCTAGGAAGAGTTCGACAGGATCATAGCCAGGTTTCCGGTGTATATCCACGCAGCGCGCAAAATCCGGGGCTACATCATCATCGAGCCAGTAGTAATAGGTAAACCAGGACTTGCTGTCAGCGATTGCGATCAGGTCGCCCGAGCGTTCGTGATGAATTCCGAACTCCGCCTTTCCTTCTTCATCAAGTACCCGATCAATGCCCTCAAGAGATTCAAGCGTTTGTTTAACATCATTGAGGAGCTCTTTGTTTTTTACATAGACATGAGCTACCTGATGATCTGCGACGGCGAAAGCTTCACTGGCACCGTAGTCGAGCTGTTCAAGCCCCAATTCTGGTTTGATAGTCAGCCAACCTTTTTTGCGAAGGGCGCGATTAATGTGTATGGGGTTATCAACGGAGGTGATTCCATATTCCGAAAGTAAAACCACTTGAATCGATTTGCTTTCGAAGAATGTGAACAATTCTCCCACCAGCGTATCGATGGCGGACAAATCTTTGGAGATAGCAGGATCTTTCGATCCCAAACGTTGCAGATTGTAATCAAGGTGCGGAAGATAAACCAAATTGAGAGTGGGTTGCTCCTTTTCTTCGATCCATTTGGCCGAAGCGGCTATCCATTGGGACGATTCAATGCCTGCCTTGGGTCCCCAAAAGGTATGGAAAGGAAATTCGCCCAAATCTCTTTTCATCTCCTCCTTCATCCCCATAGGGTGAGTATAAACATCGAAAAATTTCCGGCCGTCTGCCGGATACATAGGCCGCGGCGTTACACTGAAGTCGACCGTCGAATACATATTATACCACCAGAACATTTTTGCACATGTGAAACCCGGGGCTTCGTCTCGGAGCTCATCCCAAAGTTTTGGTCCTTTAACCAAGTGATTGGACTGTTTCCAAAAATGAACTTCGCTATAGTCGCGATTATACCAACCATTGGCTACCACCCCATGTTCGGAGGCGTTCTTACCGGTAAGGAAATCGGATTGAGCCGTGCAGGTGACGGCGGGAAACGATGGCTTGAAAGATGTTAGGTTTCCGCGCTTCGCCAATGCGTTGATACAAGGCGTGTGGTCACCCAATAATCCGGCGGTTAAGCCAACGACATTGATGACCGCGGTCCGCTTCATAAGTTCTTTAAGCGTTGGATGACCTTGAGAACGACTTCGCTGTCGATTTCGTGAACTTCAAATCGTGAGCCAACATGCTTGAGCAGAGTTATGGTTAACTGACCTCCCAGGTGTTCGCGGAATTCTTCCAGCCCTTCCAACACATAAGGGAAGCGATTGCCATTTGTCTTCTCCAGGTAGTCCGAGTAGGTCTCGAAATCCAACTGCTTAAGCAGGTTTAAAATACGGGCAGCGTTTTCTGAGCTAAGGTAGCCTTTTTGCTCAGAGTAAAGGGTATCTATGGCGATTCCAATGGCGACAGCTTCTCCGTGACTTAACGCAAAGTCCGAAAGCTGCTCCAGCTTGTGAGCGGCCCAATGGCCAAAATCCAATGGCCGGACCGAACCCATTTCGAAAGGATCACCTGAAGTGGCAATGAACGCCACGTGATGTTTCGCGCACCGGTAAATGAGCTCTTCCATCGCAGCGTTTTCAAAATGCTTCAACGCTTCCACATTGCTTTCAATCCAACGAAAGAATTCCGCATCTCGAATCAAAGCCACCTTGATCGCTTCAATGTAGCCGTTTCTCATGTGAACGGCAGGCAATGAGGAAAGGAACCTAAAGTCATTTATGACAGCAAATGGCGGAGCGAATGCCCCCACAAAATTTTTCTTCTGATTGAAGTTCACACCATTTTTTACTCCTACGCCCGCATCGGCTTGACCCAAAGTGGTCGTTGGCAAACGCAGGTGGCGGATTCCCCGATGGGCAGTCGAAGCTGCAAATCCGACCGTATCCAACAAGGCACCGCCTCCAATCGCTGCAACGAAGCTATGTCGGCAAATACGATTGTCCTCAATATCTGCATAGATCCGGTCAATCACGTTGGGATCATTCTTTAACGATTCCCCGCCCTTCAGGACATGGGCCCCCATCAGACGCAAATCGTTTTCATGGTGGTTGAAATACGCTTCGATTTGACTCTGGAGGTCGGGGTTGGACTGGCTGACCGCTTCGTCTATATAGATTAGGACCTTCCTGCGAATTCCACTCTCTCTGGAGCAGGACAAATCTCGAAACAGCGGATTTGCAGTATCAAAGACACCCTTTGTAAAATATACCCTCAGTTGGTAAGGGATCTGAATCGGATATTCTATCGGTAAATATTCGGGCATGAGGAATCGATTAGGTAGCTGGGATGCGACGCTGAGCAATTAACGCTATGACGAAAAATGCAAGCAGGAGTCCCAGAATGGGAAGAGTCACTAGATGCATACTCGAGAGGATTGCCAAGTCCATTAGACAAATTCCGGCCAAAAGAGGTCCGATCGTTTTTCCTACGATAAATTCCCCGGTCGCTCGGGCATTTGAAAAAGTGCGTGCCATCCAAAGAGTGAGTATTAACAAGAAAACCGGAAAGACTGGAATGTAAGGAGGCCCTGCCAGATAGATAACTCCGATTAATGGGCAGATCAGAAATGCAGATCCTACGGCAGAACCCGAGACTGAATTCGATTCGTTTCTGGCTAAAGCGGTAATGCCAAGCACGTAAAGAAACATGAGAAATCCAGCACCCCAGATCGAAGGTGTGACTCCCGTAACGGAGGCGGCCCCAACCGTGAGGTAAATTCCCATCCGGCAGGCTGCCATGAGCGGAACCCCCAAGACCGTATGTTTATGAACAATATTGTAAACTACGATTAGCCCGAGCAGAAGGAGTCCAAAAAGTAGCGCATGTTGTCCACCCATCGAGAGGCAGCCCATACCTATGCCGAACATGGAAATAGCGGCAATGAGAACGGTCGAGCGTTTGACCTTTCCGGCCGGGATTGGACGCTCAGGTCGGAATTTATTGTCGAACGATACGTCAAAGAAATCGTTCAGATACATGCCTCCAACGTAGAGGAGGCTTAGCCCAACCAAAAGCCAGGCAATTGTCTGATGGTTTCCTCCTCCTCCCAAAATCCAGGCGCAAAGCGCATTGGACCAAACAGTCGATAAGTTGGATACGCGGCCCAAAACCAGCCATGATCGGAAATCAGTCATTGTAGTAAGGGGAAATTAACTTTCGCGAAACGAGCGAGAACATTTTTCCTACTTAGCCTGAAAGTGCTTCTATAATTGTATTATTCGGCAAGTTAGCAGCCTAGTCCACGCGCATTAAACTCCGCAAACGTCCACTCATACTCTCTGACTAACTGGTCGACCACATTGGTTTTACCTAAATTACCGGGCAAAACCTCCCAAGTGTAGGTTTCCATTTCAAAATGACGGCAGACTTCCGGCTTTTCCTTAAGAAAGTCCAGAGTACCCAAAATGTGGTCGCTGGTTGAGTACAGTGGTTTTTGCGGCTCTGCGTGAATAGGGATATGAAAATGGATGCGCCATTCATCTGCCCTATCTTGGCCAGCTGCGCGGGCGTCGAGCGCCAGGTCGAGATCTTCGTATCGTACGAGCGGTTCATTTCCCGTTCGTGCAATCACCTGGTGTAGATACGTTTCTTCACAAAACCCGCTTAGGGCTGTTAAGGTATTTTTTGAGAAATCGGCAACTTTTAAGGCGGAACTCAAGTGGATCTTGCTGATTCTTATATCCTGTTCCACAAGGCGTCGTAACGATTCATCAGCCGTTTCATACTCAACTGCCAGGTGGCAGGTATCATAATTAATTCCCAGGTGGCCAAGGAGCAGATCTTTCTTGTCGGGAGCATGGTTCAGTAATTGATCAAAAAAATCTACCGACTCCTGGCTGGTTTCAAAATAACCCAGTGGTTCCGGTTCCAATCCGAGGTGTAAGTCGTGGCCTTTTGATTCGCTGAGTTTGCCAATATGTTCAGCGTTGGAGATCAGGTTGTCGAAGATGGCTGTCTTTTGTTCCTGAGTGGTAATGAAGCGTTTGAACGAACCGGGCAGGGTACTTACACTGCCTTCCATGCCAGCTGGTAGGATTTCGCAAAGAAGATCAAAGAGCAGGTTTGTGTATTCCAGACGGTCTGGAGATGTCCAATCGGGTCTGTAGACTTGGTCCTTAACTCTGGTGCCGTGAAAGTTGCCGTAAGGAAACCCATTAATCGTAAAAACGTAACAATTGTTTTTCTCCAGCCACCGTTGAAACCCTAGCAGGGTCACTGGGTCTGACAATTCCTTTGCCGCAGATGCCCCGAGTCTTAAGCCAATAGCGTATTCGCGATCTGGCGACACTTGATCTCTTACTGAAAGAGCAAACTTATCAAGCGAGTCGATGGTCTCGGCCCAAGAGCTTCCCCGGTGAATATTGGTGCAATACGCTAGGTGACTATTATTGGCTAAATGCATATTTTGGGAATAGATCAGACAGCTACGTTTTCAATCAACCACTTGGATGTTTTCGAATCATCCTCGAACCGTAAAGTTCGGACACTGACTTAAAAAGGATACCGGGTTCTTGAAAAATACCTGGTCAAGTATTTCATCATCGTAACCGCGACGGCGCATTTCCTGGGCTGCATAAGGTACCGCCAACGGCACACTTATTCCCCAATCGCATGCTGAGTTCATCCAGAGTCGGTCTCCTCCAAAGTTTTCAAGAATATCGATGGCTCGGGGAGAGGTGCACTTGGATTCTGGGTACAGAGTGAGTCCACCCCACATGCCCGCGTCCATGACGTATTTGACGGTATGTTCCTCCACATGGTCGATCAGCACTTTTCCAGGATCAATACGGGAGTCGTTTTTGATCAAATCAACAATCAGTTTGGTCCCCTTGAGTTTATCTTCCAGGTGAGGGGTGTGAACGAGAATGAGCTGCTTATGCTCTGCTGCGAGATTCACGTGCTCCTCCAAAATGGTAAGTTCGTTGCGGCTGTTTTTATTCAAGCCAATTTCACCTATGCCCAACACATTTTCACGGCCTAAGAAATCAGGTATCATCGCTATCACTTCCCGGGCTAACACCAGGTCTTCGGCTTCCTTGGGATTGATGCAGAGCCAGGAGAAATGAGGCAGTTTGAATTTGGCAGCTCGTTTTGGTTCGTAATCGGTAAGCTGGCAAAAGTAGTCGTAAAACCCGTTGACCGAGCTCCGATCGAATCCTGCCCAGAAAGCAGGTTCGCAAACGGCTTTGCATCCAGCCACCACCATGGACATGTAATCGTCGGTGGTCCGGCTCACCATATGGGCGTGTGGTTCTATATATCTCATCTAGGTTTTTCGGGCCAAGCTCCGGTTGCGGCTTTGGTTGTGGCGACCTGGATAGGTTCTTCGGTTGGGTCGCTTAGAGCAAGTAAGACTGCCTCGGCACGCGTGGTTGAATCCAGCTGCTTTAAGGCGTCCAAAAATGCTTGATATCTAAAATCGTCGGTGAGTCCGTCACGCTCTATCCGGTCCATAAAGGCCGCTATGTCGATCAACTTTGAGCGGGCTTCCATGAAATACAGCTCAACGGAGTTCTGTTTTTCTCTAGGTTTTATCATGGGGAATTTTGGTAAAAATTTTAGTGTGCCTCCCTATTTTGACGATGCGAGCCAAAATCTCCTTTCTCTTCAAAACATATACCAAACCGTGGCCGAGTGCTTAATTCTAGTCTGAGTTTCCCACCGTTCTAGTCGCCGTAACAATGGTCGCGCAAAATAATCCCCAGATAACACCTGCGGCTATTTTCCTCAATTCGCTCCAACCCTCTGGAAGAAATATGAGTGCTATGCTGATCCAAAGGACTACACAAAACATGAAAATAGCTGATATCCAAGGGTGTGTTCGAATTCCATCGAGGAAGGTTGATTTGATGGGGGCCTGTTTGTTTCTCATGGAGTATAAGTCTATGAATTAACAAACTCATTTCAAATGGGAGGCGATTTTTATCTGCCTTGATGGAGAGTATTAACAAATCTTCTCCTGACTATAACCACCGCTTGGAAAGAGCCCAAAGACCTGGTCACCGACTTTAAATACACCTTCGTGGATTTTGAGTTCAGGAAAGGCGATCGTTCAGCTATAAACCTAAAATGTGGTTGGGAGAAAAGCCCCTTTTCGCTGTTTCAAATGATCCACAGCGATCCAAATTACGATACCAAATCCAAGTAAGGATCGCACCATCGCATTTCCTAAATATTCGATGCCCAAAAGATTGAAGCTGAAAATGACCAATGATGACTCTGTCGCCGCGAAAAATATCAAATAAAGGAAGCTGACTAAAACAAAACATTTTAAAGTTAGAAATCGCGCCATTAGAAAATGGATGTCCTTTGAACGGTCGATCCAGTTACAAATTCTTGGCCACGGCAAGAAGAGGGCGTAGAAGGCAAAATTGAAGGAAAAGTCTATGTTCAGAATCAGTAGGTTCGAAAGATGGAAGACAACGGCTACCATCAAAAATAGACGGAATATCTTTGGGAAAAATATGCCGATAAGGATTCCAATCTCAAAAATGAGAGTTAGATAATCGAGGGCTTTCCATAAAAAGAAGTTGTCGAAGGTGTTTAAAGCGGGAGCCAGGAAGTCTTGTCTTTGAACAACAATAAACATTCGCGCCAGATTTTGTTGTACCGGGTTTGCATACAAATCAGCCCAGCCTCCCAGGAATTTTTGATATCCAGAAAGTGCCATGGCGAAACAGAAAGTTACTACGAGAAAAACGATGGGCCAAGACTGACTCTCTTCCTTTCCAAAGGATTGCTTATTTGAACTATCTATCGAATATGCCGCACCCCAATTTGCAAAAGCGCCTGCGACTGGAACCAACCAGACTATGAAGTCGTGGTTTATTTGTCCCAAGGAATATACAAAGGTCTTGGCGAAAATGACCAACACTACGGAAACAATAGATGCCGTTCGAGTTCTGTAGCCAAACAAGATACACAGGAAAAGGAACACGATGATGAGACCTAGAACTTTGAGAAAAAGGTATCCTGGAAACCCGGGTGCAAATTGACCGAGACTAAATTGGTGAGGGTGAAAAAAATCGTCAGGTAATTCGGAAAGGTAGGTGAGTTCCGGAAGCCCGACAAAGGCCAACATGTATACCGCAAATGATATCCTGAAGAGCCCCCAATGTTTTGGCGTCATTGAGTAACTCTCAAATAACCACCGATCAAACCGTGAAAAAATGGACGAGATCATTTTATATACTTTCGTCTACAAGGTTGATTTCCGTCTCGTATACTTGCCGTTTACTTTCCCAAACGATTCCTTTCCCAAATACGAAGTCATAGCGGTACCAAGTAATGTGGAGGTTCACTGGGTCTTGTCTCCCGGTTGTCTCGGTTATCCGATTTCGAAAGAATTGTTTTCTTCGAGCAATTTCCTCTTTTGTTGGCAAATTCGGCGTTCGTCTCCACTCGATGGTGTATCGTCCTAATTGAAAACTCTTGAATGGCTTAGCCTGCCAACGCTCCAGATCCACTTTGCGCTCTGGATTTAAATTATTAACTACCAAGTGATTTACATGCGAAATCGGGATGTTGTTGAACAATTTAAAATAGTCCACTTCCTGAGAATCTGAATTCTCAAAATAAACCACGAACTCTGGTTTATTGATTTGGATGACTTCTTCTTTTATAGGTGCTTTCCCAAATGACGGATAGACCGGGGCAGGGTAGGGTTCAATTTTGTTCATGGAAAGCAAGAACACAACGGATAAAATTCCGAGTAACAACGCGAAGAGTAGTCTGACTTGTTTCTTATTCATGAATCGGTGGAAATCGGTTTAACCGTGTTTAGTCAGGAGTGTCTGTAATCTCATACAAAGTGTTTCTCCATTAGGATCGATCAACATGGTGTTGTGACTACCGGGTACTTCGCATAATTCGATTTCACGTTCAGTGTGTTCCGACCATCCCAATGTTGGATCCGACAGGGTCTCCAGGCGGCGTTCTTTGGCTTTAAATATGGTTACTTTTCCTGCGTAATTTGAGGCTGAATAATTCGTGAAGAAAGACCGCTTCGTTTCCATTGAATTTACTTCCTGTTCAATCGCCTCTTTCTGCTCACTCGTTTGAGGAATTAAGTGCCACTTTACTTTCATAAAAACTGTCTCAATTAGAAACCAAAGTTTGTGCCATCCGTTCAGCCGGCGGATTGAATAAACCAACCCTCGGGCCTTGGATTTATACCTTTCTGCGGAATTCATTTTTCGAATGAAATTGGGTGTGTGTCTCGGATATGAGGTGTCGAACAGGATCACATTGTCTACCGTACGTCCGTGAGCTGTGAGTCGGTTTGCAAGTTCCCAGGCAATAACTCCACCTCCTGAAAATCCGCATAGAAACAGCGGGCCTTCAGGATAAAAAGACATGATTTCGTCGAAATTTTTCTGAATCAATTCATTCAATGTCTCGGACGTTGTTTCACGTTCCTGATTATGACATGATTCCAAGGTATAAAAAGGTTGGTCTTTATTCAGGTATTTCGTCAGGTATCTAAAAAAATAGGCGCTGCCGCCCCATGGCGGCAAACAGAATAATGGAGGCTTGGATGTTCCTTGGTTCATGGGAACTAATGAACTCCAAAGATTCGTCAGACCATCCTCTTCCAACAATCGACATAACTCACGGATTGTTGGTGCGCGGTATAATGCGCTCAACGGGAATGCTTTACCGGTCAATTTTTCTATTTCAGAAAATAATTTTGCGGCCAGAAGGGAATGTCCACCCAGATCGAAGAAGTTATCATCAACACCGAGATTTGGATTTGCCAAATGTTGTCGCCATAAAAGTGCCATGCTGGATTCTAGGGATCCGATATCTGCTGTTTCAGGAGAATTCGTGTTTAGGTCCTGGGCTGAAGGTGTTTTGAGTGAGCTTCTATCAATTTTCCCGCTTGCTGTACGGGGAAGATTGGGGAGGAACACAAACTGACTGGGTATCATATAATCGGGCAATTGCTTCCTAAGCGTTTGTCTTAGGTCCTTCTCAATGGTAGCATTGTCGCATTGAACGAAGGCGATCATTTTGGGTTCCTCCGGGATAGAGGAATCTACGCAAACAACGCATGCTTCAATTTCTGGGATTGAAGCTAAACAATTTTCTACTTCTTCCAGTTCAATCCGGAAACCTCGAATCTTAATTTGAAAATCATTTCTCCCAAGGTATTCCAATTGGTTATTTTGTCCCAGGCGTACCAGGTCGCCGGTTTTATATAGAACAGGTCCACCAAATCGATCAGGGTTCACCTGGATAAATTTTTCTTCAGTTTCCTTAGGCAAGTTTTGATAACCAGCTGCCAAGCAAGTTCCGCTAATGCATAACTCGCCGGCGGCACCCTTGGGGACGAGTCGAAGATCTTTATCCAGAACAAAGGTATTGATGTTTGGCAGCGGTTTCCCAATCGGCACTCTTGTGGAACCAGGGTCGAAATGGCTGCAATCATAGGACAAAGCGTTGGATGAACATTCTGACGAACCGTACAAATTAAATAATGGAATGGATGGGAAAAGTACACTCCACTCTTGCACTTGTGAGGGTGAGATGGGTTCTGCACTGCTAAAAGCAAGTTTGAGTGAAATGAAGTTACCTGGAGACTTTTTTCTTTGAGCCATGACTCCCGCGAACAGGGCTGGTGATCCGTAGATTCGGGTTACATTTTGTTGATTACATAGGGAGGCCAAGGCTGCGGGATCTATGACGGTATCATGATCTGCAATCACGGTTGGAACTCCAGCTAACAGTCCGCCCAAACACTCCCATGAAGAAGCAACAAGACTTAGTGATTTTTGAAGGAGCATTACATCGATGTCAGAGAATGGGTGTGCTTCCCACATCCATTGAAGTCGATTTAGAACTGCACGCTCTCTTACCTGAACTCCTTTCGGTCTTCCGGTCGATGCTGAGGTGTAAACAATGCTGAACAAGTCATTTCTTTTAGGAACTACATCGACTGATTTGTCGCCTTCTGCGTAATGAATCTCCAGCCTCTCGCCCCATGGGATAATTTTCTTTTCGTATTTTTCAAATGCTTCAGGTTCGTCGGCAATGAGGAGGCTGGGGTCTATATCTTCAAGCATGGCGCGGTTCCTTGCTTCTGGGTATTGAGGATCAAGATACACGTAGGTGGCTCCCATTTTCATTACTGCCAAAATGGCAGCAACCATATGGAAGGATCGAGTTTGTGAGATTGCAACTGGCGTTTCAAAAGTGTTGCCCGAATGGGCGAGCACTCGGGCAAGTTGGTCAGTCAATGTGTTGAGCTCACTGTAGCTGAGCACCTTACCCTGGTGAATCAAAGCAGTAGCGTTAGGAATTAATCCAACCTGGTCCTGAAAAATTGTGATTAAGGAACGGTCGTCAGCGATTTCCATGGTCGGCCCCTTGGCGATTGTCATTAACTGCTTCTTCTCGGTAGGGTGCAAAGATTCGATTTCATTCAAGGGGGGATCAATTCCTTCAACTATGGAGCGATAGAAAGTTTCCAGATTTTTGAGGAATCTTTGCATGGTGCTTTCATCGAAGAGCTCTGTTTGGTAGGCGATTTGAAGAAATAATTTTCCTCCGTACTCTTGGGCATACATTGAAAAATCATACTTGGTATGTCCTGTTTCCAGACTTTCATAACCGAGAGAGAAATCGCTGAACTCCAGTTTTCGATCTGTGTAGCTTAGCATGTTAAACATGACCTGAAATACCGGAGATATACTTGTGTCTCTGACGGATTGAGCCCATTCCAGCATGTTGGTGAATGAGTATTCGGATGCTTCTATGGCACCGTTTACTTTTTTTCTTATCGAACTGATAAAATGTCTGACCGATTGATGAGGTTTCACCGTTAGCCTAATGGGAAGCATGTTTAAAAAGAATCCTATTAAGTCTTCGCTTTCGGCCTGATTTCTTTGGGCAATTGGACTACCTACAATAATGTCCTCTTGTCCCGAGTATCGGTGAAGAGTCCAAAAGAAACCGGCTAAAAGTGTGACATATAAGGTATTTCCTTGTTCCTGGCTCAGGGACTTCAATTTCTCCGTTAGCTCTTCATCCAATAGGCAATGTATTGTTTTCCCCTGATAATTTGGCTTTGGAGATCGAGGACGATCAAGTGGCAAATTCAAAACCGGGAGTTGTCCACTCAGCTCGGATTTCCAATAGGTTTCGTCCAAGCTGCCTGAACGCTTGTGTGAATCCTGCCAGAGAAGAAATTGCCTGAAACTGGGACCCTTGGATTCAAGCAGCAATTGATGCTTGTTGAGCGCTTGCTCATATAAGGCCGCGAGGTCATTGAGCAGGATTCTAATACCCCAAAGGTCGATGGTGATTTCATGCATGGTCAACTGCAAGGCATGGTGATCAGCTCCGATTTTGTATAGTTTGACCCGGAGTAAACTATCGTCTTCCAGGTTGAATGCTGTTTGGGCCTCTTTTTTAGCTAAATCTCTGATCTTTTGAACCGCCTCCTTTCCTTCCAGATGATCTACTTTGGGTCCCAATACCCAGGGTTCTGAGTTGTTAACGAAGTGCTGTGTCGGTGAACCGGATACATTACCAAAGCGAACTCTCAATATATCGTGGCGTTGCTGCAATAGGCTCCAGGATTCCTGGAGGGCGTTCTCGTCAAATCTACCTTTAATATGTATGATGCCTTGGCATGTGTAGTAAGGGCTTTCCGGATCCATTTTCCAGAGGAACCATAACCCTTTTTGCGCTGGAGTTAAAGGGTAGGTCGTTTCGGAATTTGCGTCTAAATTTACCCAACTCCCTTTTTGTGCTATTGGTCGATCGAGTTGTTGTTTCTCAACGATTTGACAGAAATCTTTTAATGACGGTTGGGTGAGTAAATCTGTAATTCTTGTTGAGCCGTTATAAAATTCTCTCATCCGATTCATGACCTGCATTGCAGTAAGAGAATCACCGCCAAGGGTAAAGAAGTCGTCGTGTCTACCGATTGTCGGTACATTCAATACCGATTCCCACAACCTTGCGACGGTCCGTTCTACCTCTGATATGGGTGGCTCGAATATTTGATCGCGTATGACTTTGGCCGTATTCATTTCGCCAAGCTTGAAATAATCGATTTTCCCATTCGTGTTTCTTGGAAGATCTTCGACGGAAAAGAAGGTGCGAGGGATAGCAGCGGAAGGTAAATGATCCGCAAGTTGCTTACGGATCTCGGAAATGGTGATTTGTTCTTTCAGTACTAAATACCCGGTCAAACCCGCTTGAGGATTACCTGATTGGATTGTGTTTTGAACCGCTTCTTTGGTAATGAGGTTTCCTCTATGTTCAACCAGCGTATTCACTGTGACTGCGCAAGCTTTGATAGCCACTATTTTGAGTAACGCACTTTCAACCTCTTCCGGTTCAATCCTTACTCCTCCCACCTTCACTTGCCGGTCTTTACGGCCAAATAAACGGATGTTCCCGTCGGGAAGAACGGTTCCCAAATCACCTGTCGCGTAGGCTAAGTCTGTTGTGTAAGGATTATCTATAAATACTTGTGCGGTTGCTTCGGGTTGATTGAAGTAACCAAGAGTTCGATGGGCAGTAGCTATAAATATTTCACCGATTTCATTGACTTGGCAGATTTGCTTTTGGTCATTGAGAATAACGACTTCAGTTTCCGACATGGGCTGTCCAACTGGTATAAAGCCGCCCTCCACATCGCGCTTTCTGATGCGGTGGAACAACTTCACCATTGTGGTTTCAGTCGATCCATACAGGTTGACCAATTCAATCCTTTGGTGGAAATGATTAATCCAATTCTCTGCCTGTCTAAGTGGTAATGCCTCTCCAGCTAAGAGGATATGCTTTAAGGAGCAAAGGACCCTGCTTTTCCAAGTCCCTTCAAGCAGTGCGGAAAAAAGAGAGGGGACGCAATGTATCAATGAAATCTGCTTGGACTCTATCCAGTCCCAGAGTGCTTCAGCGCCCATCATGGCAGGACGTTGCGGAGGGATGCATATGGTTCCGCCAATACTCAATGGCGTAATCACGTCGCGTAAAAATGCATCGAAAGTTGGAGTTGTGAATTGGCTGATGGTTGAGTCGCTATTTAAATTGAATTCATCGGCTTCCCATTGTGAAAAGTGTCGAAGACTGGAAAGTTTTCCAACAATGCCTTTTGGTTTTCCGGTCGAACCCGAGGTGAAGAAAAGGTATGCGGGTGCTTCTTCTGAAATAGTTCGTTCAGGAAGTGGATCGAAGGTGGTTTCCGTTTCGCCCGTAAAAGTTGGCATCTCCATCGTCTCGTAATTTTCGCCAAGGTCGGGAGTTTTTTCCATATCTCCCAGAAGAATAAGGGTGGGTCTTACTTCGCTGAGTATTTGTTCAAATCTTAGCTTTGGGAAACTTGGATCCATTGGGACGTAAAGTGCTCCTAACCGAAATGCTGCAAGCATTGCCGCAATATATTCCAACGGATGATCCGAAAGGACAGCTATTCGAGGCTCCGCATCCGTTAGAGCAGGTTGGATTTTATGGATAAGCTGCTGTACCCAGATTTCCAATTGCCCGTACGAAACTCGGACTTTATCAGTCTCGATCGCGATGTTTTTCGAATAGGATGCAAACGTGTTGTTTAGTTGCTCAACTAAATTTGTGGAGGCTCTGGTTGGAGACAAGACACTCTTTTTCATGCGGATGTTCAAACGTTATTAGCGCTGTTTAACACCCTGTTGCCTCACGAGACTCGGGAACTCCCTGCCAATGCTATAAAGTGGGTCAATGAAGCGAAGTGAGGGATTGCCGGAAGCAAGTAGTTTTTTGTTCGTCAGGTGGAATTCGGTGCAGCCGGCAACAAAAGCATCTACATCGTATTTTTCCATTAAAGATAAGAGAAATGATTCACTGACCATCGTTCGATTGGGCTTAATTTGTTTGTAAATGAATTCGTGGATACTCACCTGATCCTTTTCTTCGGGTATCAAGAGTTTCCCTTTCAAATTTTCCCACAACGGGTGCTTCTGGAATGTTTTGGCCCGGATCGTTCCGTTGGTTGCCAGCAGTAGGCATTTGCCCGGAAAACCATCAACCTCCCTTAATGCAATATCTACCAACGAAATGATTGAATCTTTGAATTCTTTTGGAAAATTCGGAATAAAGTAATGTGAAGAGATACATGCTATTACAAAGTGTGTGGCACCTAGCTTGTTTAAGTTTTCAAGCCCAGTCTGGATACGTTGAATTACCTTCTTTGTGTCACCACGCAGGATGGCCTCTGTTCTGTCTGGAATCGAAGGGTCCGAATAGAGAATGCAAGCGGGTGCCGATTGCTCCTTATCAACCAAGTTAAATTCATATAGAGTTTTAACAAACTCTGCCGAAGCCAAAGGCCCCATTCCACCTAATATGCCTAATGTCTCTTTCATAGTTCAAATCTTTGAAGTGCTGATAGGGCTGAGACGGCAACACGTGCATTTTATTCATAAATAGAGATAATTTTTTATGAAATTGCTCAATTGTTAGAGCATTGGTATTCAATGATATAACTACCTACTAAGGAAGTTAGTGGTTAATCCTAGTGGATTAAGGTATTTCCCCTGATTGCTTGGTAGGGTGAAACCAATACCTCTGAGCCGGCCAAGGCTCAGATCTCGGGTGGAATCTATAAAACGCAGGTGGGGATTTCTTTGTTTTTTTACTCCGAGATTTGTGTTTTTTTGATCGAGTGATATAGTTTTCATATACCTGAAAGGAAATTATGAAAACTATGATTATCGTCCAAAAAATTATGTGGTTGGTGTTATTCATTTGCCTCTTGGTTTTACTCTTCCCGGTAGGCTGTACGCGTTCAAAGGAATCGGCAGCAGGATTCCGACTGCCTGAGGGAAATGTTGAGCAAGGTAAACTTGCTTTCGTGGAATTGGACTGTGTTCGATGCCATACCATTGCCGGCATGGAAGATGCCTTTACCTATGTTTCTCCGAGAGGAATTGAAGTTGTTTTAGGAGGGGAAACAACACGCGTAAAAACCTATGGCCAATTGGTGACGTCTGTTATTTATCCTGATCATATAATCCTACCGAAGTATCGTGGAGATTATACAGACCGGGATGGAAATTCAGAAATGGCTGATCTGACAGAAGAAATGACTGCGAAACAGCTCATAGACTTGGTCACCTTTTTGGAATCCACTTACAAAGTGGTTCTACCGGATTATGCCTATGAGGGGATTTACCCTTAACTATGAAATCTTAGCTTGGACAAGCGTTTGAGTGAGGCTTTTTTACTACTGACCCAACGCTTCGGTGGCTAATGCTTCTTTTGCTAAACGACGATCAAAGAGAAAAGGACCGAATGGGATTAGGGAGGCGGCAAAAGCCAAGGCAGATTTCTTGAAGGGCCAGTCATATTCCATGGCTGCCTGGATTAGTAAAATTACATACGCGATAAAGAGAATTCCGTGGATCATTCCCACGACTTTTACCGGAATCGGGTTTCCCAGGCCGTATTTGATTGGCATGGCGATTCCTAGAAGGATCAAGAAGGAAATGCCTTCCCAGATGGCTACTTTTCGAAACCGGTTTAAAGTTTTATCCTGCATTTTATTTTAGTGTGTTTTGAAACCAATCCAATGTGAGTTTAACCACTGTATCGCCTTGGCTTTTTTGTGGGTCAAGCACATTGAATATGTGATCAGCGCCTCCCAGTACATGATAAGCCAGGGGCTCGCCTTTAAGGATTTTCAACCATTCGGGTTCATGGAGTGGTAAAAAATCATCTGATCCACGAATGCCTAGAAATGCTCCTTCGTACTTTCCCA
The DNA here is from genome assembly GCA_027622555.1 of Verrucomicrobiota bacterium. Lineage (NCBI taxonomy): Bacteria > Pseudomonadati > Verrucomicrobiota > Verrucomicrobiota bacterium. The sequence goes on along the minus strand of JAQBYJ010000005.1, from coordinate 9,332 downwards.
AATAATCAGCAGAGTCGAAGCCGATCCAGCTTGCGTAGTTTTCCCGAGTGTAGGTGATGGTCGTCCAACTTTGATTCTCAGCCTTTCCTTCTAACAGGATTTTTTTTATCATCGCGCTGTGTTCAGGAGTTTCGCCTACCGCGAGCTTATCTTTCAAGTTGTGTCCTCCGCTTGACCAAAATACGGCCGATTCAAACCAGTTTGGGTGGGTACCCATCAGAATAATCGCTGTGCTGCCACCCATACTCCACCCCGTTATTCCAAATGAAGCTTCTGGAAATTGTTTCTTCAAAAAACGGTAGGCGTTTTCTGCATCTTCGGTTCGGGATTCCAGTGTCGAAGTTATCACACTGTTATTGCGAATTCCTTCTCCTCGAAAATTGATTCGGAGGCTGCCAAATCCTTCTTTTGCCAGACCGTGAGCAGCTAGTTTATGTAAATCACCGACACTATCCATGTGATCGTTGAAACCATGGAGAATCAAAATCGCTCGTTTCGCCTCTTCTCCACCTGGTACGACCAATTTCCCTTCAACATTTTGGGCGACCTGAACGTTCGTTTCGATGAAGTCAGTTTGTGCTATGGCCGATTTTAAGGCCAGTAGTCCAGCTATGATAATAGTCGTGGTTGTTCGCATGGTTATGGGTGGAAGAGATTTAGTTCTGGCATAATAAAACAGTCACACTCTTTGCTGGGCAACATCCAAACTGTTCTTTAGAGCTAAGGAATGAAAACGTTTATTACCCTAATTTTTGTCATTACCTTTACGTCCCTCGCAAACGCAAAACCAGTTCGCATATTTGATGGAAAATCTTTCAACGGTTGGGAAGGGCCCCTCGAATCTTTCCGGATTGAAGATGGAGCTATTGTTGGAGGTAATTTGGAGACAGCGATTCCCAAGAACCAATTTCTCAGCACTAAGAAACGCTATGGTGATTTTGAGTTGCGCTTTAAGTTCAGACTAATTGGAGAAAGCCCCAATGCTGGAGTTCAGTTTCGCACGGAGCGTATTCCCAATCACCATGAAGTGATAGGGTATCAAGCGGATATGGGTGGCCGGTACTGGGGAGCCCTCTATGACGAATCTCGTAGACGTGTTGTTTTGCAAGGTCCGGACCTTGAAAAGCTGTCTGAGCATATTAACTACGATGGTTGGAATACTTACGTGATTCGTTGCGAAGGCCGACACATTCAACTCTGGCTCAATGGCCATAAAACGGTGGATTGGAATGAACCGGTGGAAGAAATTCCGGTCGAGGGGATTATCGCCGTGCAGATCCACAGCGGCAAACCCACCGAGGCCTGGTATAAGGACATTACGATTGAGGAGCTTTGATAAATCCTCCTGCTTGATTTCTTACATTCAACCAATTCTCTTACTATGAAGTATATCTATTTCCTTTCAGTTTGCTTTTTTACCTGTGCCTCCATTTGCCTCGCAGACACTCGTCCGAACATCGTCTTCATTATGGCCGACGACATGGGGTCCGGCGATGTGCAGGCCTTAAATCCGAATTCCAAAATACCAACCCCAAACCTAAATAGATTGGCGGGGGAAGGTATGACTTTTACGGATGCGCATTCACCATCCGCCGTTTGCACTCCTACTCGATACGGTTTGATGACTGGCCGCTACTGTTGGCGAAGCCCATTGACTCATGGAGTACTCAATGGGTACGGAGCTCCCATTATTGAGCGGGATCGTGAGACGGTTGCGTCCTTTTTGAAGAAACAAGGTTATGCTACCGGAATTGTCGGAAAATGGCATCTGGGGTTAGGATTTCAAAAGACTGCCGGTGAGTGGGATTGGGCCAAACACGTGGACTACTCCCCGGTAGATGTGGGGTTTGATTACTCACTGGTTATCCCGGCATCGTTGGATTTTCCACCTTATGTTTATGTTGAAGGTCATACCATCACTGGCCTTCCTGATCGTATCCATCCAGGAAGTGGATTCCCCCATTTTCTTCGTAAAGGCGAATTAGGATCGGATTTTTCCATAATCGATTGCTTGGACACCTTAACCCAAAAGGCTGCTAACTACATTAATGATCAATCGAAAACCGAGCAGCCATTCTTTTTGTATTTTCCACTTACCGCGCCACATAAACCAGCCATGCCGCATTCCCGGTTTAAGGGGAAAACAGATTTGGGGCCTTATGGTGATTTCGTGATGCAGGTCGACTGGACGGTTGGTCAGGTATTAAAAGCAATCGATGACGCAGGAATTTACGACAACACCCTGGTTATCTACACGAGTGACAATGGTTCCTACATGTATCGCCAAACAGATTCAAATGAACCTGACCATGTTAATGATGAAACGGTGCAGGGATTTTACGAAGCCAATCATACGGCCAACGGAGAACTGCGTGGAACCAAGGCCGACATTTGGGAAGCCGGTCATCGCGTTCCTTTCTTTGTGCGCTGGCCTGGAAAAGTTAACTCAGGAAGCAAGTCAGACCGGACAATTACTCACACCGATTTTTTTGCCACAGCCGCGGAAGTTGTTGGTTCTGAACTTCCACCTCCAACGGTGGCTGCTCAGGATAGCTTCAGCTTTCTGCCTTTAATGATTGGCAACGAAAAAGCATTTAAACGAGCGCCTGTAATTCACCACTCCGGTGGTGCGATGTTTGCCATCCGCGATGGCGATTGGAAACTGGTTCTAGGCAATGGTTCTGGCGGACGTCAGCTTCCCAAAGGCAACCGTTTCGAACGACCTTGGTCACTCTTCAACATGAAAGAAGATCTCAGTGAAACCGAGGATCGGTATAACCAGAATCCATCCAAAGCAAAAGCACTTGAATTGGAGGCGGTGAAGTTGATTACAAATAATCGCAGCAGGTAAAGGGACCTCAAGTTTCCAAATAATCTTCGTAGGCTTTGATTAGCTCTTTAACCTTCTCGGGTTTATTTTCAGCCAGGTTGTCCAATTCAGTGGGGTCCTCTGCGAGGTTATAGAGTTCCCAGGCATTTCCATTCACTCTGACCAACTTCCAGTCGCCGACCCGAACCATGCGAAAATTTTCACCGTGACCCGACACGATAATATCCGGTTCCGATCGTGATTCACCTTTTAATAAGGGCATCAATGATTCTCCATCCAGGCTTGGTGTAGGTTTCTCATTCAATGAATCCGGATATTCGGCACCTGCGAGTTCAAGCATGGTCGGATAAATGTCTGTAAGGTGGGCGAGGCCGTCACTGAAGCCTGGTTCAATAACACCGGGCCAGTTTGCTATCATATGCGTGTGGGCACCGCCTTCGTGGCCATATTGTTTATAGAATCGATAGGGAGTATCACCGACGTTGGCCCATGCTGCTGAAAGGGTTCGGTAGGAGTCGGCTCCGCCTGGGGGGATGTCGAAATCTACATTCGAGTCGTAAGGACAGGATCCGTTGTCCGTAAAGAAAATGATCAGGGTGTTTTCGCGCTCCTTGATTTGATCCAGTTTCTCGAGCACCCGCCCAATGTTCTGGTCCAGTCCGTCAACCATCGCAGCGAAAACCGCTTGCTCAAGATCAAGCTCGTCTTGTTCTTCTTCATCCAACGAATCCCATGGGCGGTATTTATAAATATTGTCCCGATAAGGGCCGCGGTAATTATTGATATTGTCTTCCGGTGGACTGAGCTCGGCGTTGACTGGAATGACTCCCAACTCCTTTTGTCTGGCGAAACGTGCGGCCCGAATGTTATCCCAACCGACTTTGTATTTACCGCGATACTTCGCAATGTCTTCTTCACGCGCCTGAAGCGGGTAATGTGCTTCGTGGTAGGGCAGGTAGAGAAAGAAGGGCTTTTTACTCTCATTCGCCTTGTCGAGGAATTTCAAGGCGTAGTCGGTCATAACGTCTGTTTTGAAAAGAGGTTCTCTGGTAACCTGCATATCCTCCGCTTTGACCTGAACGCCATTGAATCGAAAAGGATATTCAAACTCTCCACTTGGAGGAAGCCAGAAAGAATTGATTTTCCAGAATACAAAAGAGTCTTCGAAACTGTTTACGGCAAAACAACGGGCAGGTACCCAGGACATTAAATGCTCTTTGCCCACCATAGCCGTGTAGTAGCCGGCTTCGTGCATGAGCGTCGAAAATGGAATCGCATTTTCAATATGCTTACCGGGCAAAAACCTCCCTGTAAAAAGTGAGCTTCTTGTCGGCTCGCATTTTGACATATTGTAGAAGTTTCTGAAACGCAGGCCGTCATAGGCTAGTTTATCTAAATGGGGTGTTTCAATTTCCGACCCATAGCTTCCTATATCGGAAAACCCTATGTCGTCGGCGATGATTAGAATGACATTTGGTTGGTCCTGTGCTGATAGGGTCGCGGTTAGTAGGAATAGAAAAAGGAAGAATGCGGATATTGAGGTCGGACGTTGTGTCATGGACCCTAGATATTGAGGGAATGCTTGAAGAGGCGTCAACCTAGACCGTACGGTCTCAGGAGGAGATTTCTTGAACCTACTATTGCACTCAAGGAATCAACTTGAATGCTCGCTCGCCATGGATTTTCCGCTTTTACCTCTGGTAGGCCAAACAGATCCGGACGTACTGCTGGAGCATTTTCTAGAGTATGCGCTGGAGAAGGGGATCGAACTGTACCCTGCTCAGGAGGAGGCTATACTGGAGTTGTTTGCAGGAAAGAACCTTATCCTGAATACACCTACCGGGTCTGGAAAATCATTGGTGGCCGCAGGATTGCATTTTCTTTCCGCTTCCACCGGCAAGCAATCCGTTTACACCTGCCCGATTAAGGCGCTGGTGAATGAGAAGTTCTTGTCGCTGTGCCGGGACTTTGGCCCTGAAAACGTCGGTATGATGACCGGTGATGCCAGCGTCAACCGGAGTGCACCCATTCTTTGTTGTACGGCCGAAATCTTGTCCAACATAGCGCTCAGAGACGGAGAGAAGGCGAAAGTGCACGACGTGATCATGGATGAGTTTCATTACTACTCCGATCCTGAACGGGGTGTAGCCTGGCAAGCTCCGTTGCTGACTTTGCCGCATGCCCGTTTTCTCCTGATGTCTGCCACCTTGGGTGATACCCGGTTCTTTCAAAATGAACTTGAGCGTGTTACGGGCAACGAATGTGCAAGCGTTTCGAGTACGGATCGGCCGGTTCCGTTGGAGTTCAGCTACGTGGAGGATCCGTTTACTGAGACGCTCGAAAAACTGCAGGCGACCAACAAGTTTCCTGTTTATGTCGTTCACTTTACCCAACGGTCCGCTTCGGAGACGGCGCAGAATTTACTCAGTTTCAATGTCTGCACAAAAGCAGAGAAGGCTGAGATTTCCGAAGAGCTTCAAAACGTTCCTTTTACGAGTCCCTTTGGAAAAGACATAAAGAAACTCCTTCGTAGCGGTATTGGGCTTCACCATGCGGGTCTGTTACCCAAGTACCGGGTCCTGATGGAGAAGCTTGCGCAGAAAGGATTACTTAAAATCATTTGCGGAACCGATACGCTTGGCGTCGGAGTCAATGTACCAATTAGAACCGTTCTCTTCACCCAGCTCTGCAAATACAGTGGCACAAGCACCGGCATCCTAACCGCGCGTGATTTTCACCAGATAAGCGGCCGTGCTGGACGAAAGGGTTTTGACGACCATGGTTATGTGATAGCTCAGGCTCCGGAGCATGTGATTGAGAATAAGCGGATGGAATCGAAAGCGGCAGCTGATCCGAAGAAGAAAAAGAAGATGGTTAAACGCAAGCCGCCTGACCGTGGGTTTGTTCATTGGGACGAAGAAACGTTTAACAAATTGCAGGCCGCTCCTGCGGAACCGTTAACCTCGAGTTTCAATGTGTCGCATGGGATGTTGCTCAATGTCCTGAGTCGGGTAGGGGACGGTTGCAGAGCGATGCGGACTCTTATCAACGATTGTCACAATAACGATCGATCCAAGCAGGCAATGAGGCGTAACTCTTTTCAGCTTTTTCGTGCTTTGGTGGATCGGAATATCATCGAGATTATGCCGAAGGGCGCTACTCAAAAACTGCGTGTTAATATAGAGCTTCAGGATGACTTTTCTCTGAACCAAACACTTGCTCTCTATTGTATCGATACGCTTGGTTTGCTCGATACCACCGCCCCCGAATATCCGTTCAAGTTGCTTAGTCTGGTTGAGTCGATCCTTGAAAATCCCGATGTTATATTGCGTATGCAACTGGATAAATTAAAGGGTGACAAAGTGGCTGAAATGAAAGCTGCGGGCATCGAATACGACGAGCGTATGGAAAAACTTGAGGAGCTCGAATATCCCAAGCCTGAACGCGAGTTTATCTACGAAACCTTTAATCAATTTGCTAGTGAGCACCCCTGGGTGGGTACCGAGAATATCAAGCCGAAGTCGATCGCGCGGGAAATGTTTGAGCGGTTCAGCAGTTTTGCCGACTACATTAAACTCTATGGGCTGATGCGTGCCGAAGGTCTCTTGCTTCGCCACCTAACCAATGTTTACCGGGTGCTCGATAATACCATTCCGCCACATTTTAAAACAGAAGCAGTGAATGATGCTATTACTTACATCGAAAATCTTCTGCGTATGACAGACTCCAGCCTTTTGGATGAATGGGAACTCCTGCGCAATCCGGATTATGTTGTTGGATCTGGTGAGGCCGAGGCGGAGAATAAGAACCCTGGAGTCATCGACATTACCCGAGATCGTGAATCGTTTACGCGTTTGGTAAGAAACGAAGTATTCCGCTTCCTTCGGATGTTGGCCAATAAGGAATATCAGGAGATCACCGAAAGTTTTGAATTTGAAGAGATGTTTCCCGAGGCGAGATCTCAAGCGATGGAGCTGGAACAGGCGATGACTGCTTATTACGAGAATCACGAATGGATTCGATTAGATCCCGGTGCTCGAGAGAAGGGGAACACCCGAATCAGCGAGTCCGACGATCGTTCAAACTGGACCATTGAACAAACGCTGGTGGACCCGGATGAGCTCAACGACTTTCAATTCGTGTTTAGACTTTCCCTCAAATCTGCCAAGGGATTAGGGAAGGTAGAGTTGATTCCCGTCGGCGTCGGCCCCATTTCGGTGTATTAATTTCAGAATATCTTTTAACATCGAAGTGTGAGAAATGCTGAAAAACGGTGATTGAACGCAATTTTTCTCTTGGTACGATTAGCTGCGATCGTTTGCGAGCTAGAAATCGCAGCTAAAGCAGTTCCTACACATTGCAATATTTATTCTGAATCATTTGTTGAAGGCGAAGTCAGCGGATAATCTTTCAAAACTCAAAGACCTCTATCCTTGCAATCAGTAGATTCATCTCTGCTTTCCTTTTTCAACGTGTAAATGTAAAGTCCCTCGACTTTGGTTCTCGCCCAGGGAGTCTTGCGCAGAAATCTTAGACTGGAAGTTATGGAGGGGTCGGTATCAAAGCAACGAATGGGAATGAGTTTACCCAGTTCTTCCCAGCCGTAGTACTCCACCAGGTTTTTGATAATATATTCAAGCGTAACGCCGTGAAGAGGATCCTTGGAAATGTGTTCGCCCATGTTTTATGCTTAGAAGATTATTGAATCCGGTATTGGTTACGAACCGCTTTTAACTTCCCAGGCTTTGAAATTACGAATGCTTCCCCCGGCCAATCCCGGATTTAGCCCGATCTTACTCTTTTCAACGTTCAGGTTGGCATGTTGGCTTTCCAGCGTTATTCCGTCGACTGTCGTTCGAGCCTGGTCACCGACTACCTCCAATCGCATCTTGTACCACTTGCCGGGTATGAGATTCAATTCGAGCGGACCAAAATCAACGTCCTGGACTATCCCTTGCTTCTCGTCTTTGCGGAGGTGCTGAAGAGTGAATCCTACGGGTCGGAAGGATGAGCTGAGATTCGCCGTGGATTGAATGTTGTGTCCGCCGAATCCATCTTCATCGATAAAGATCCGAAAGTGTCGGTCTTTAATGGGAGTTTCGGGGATCATGAATTCGCATTCGATGATGATGTCACGGATAAGCGCTATGAATGTAAGCACGGGGCCGTGCCCATGCTCGGGAACATTGATTGCTTTCAATGACCCATCGTTTTGCAGGGTCCAGATGCCAAAACTGATTTTCCTGGTCCAACCGTTCTTGAGGTCGACCGATTCATGTCTTTCAAGAGATCCCTCAAATGGATTGGAAAGTATCGGGGTCCCTTTTTTGGCCAAGGGTGCTCCGAGTGCTGTTAAGGCTGAAAACAGAATTGAGGTTAGGATGAACTTCAAGCTTAGGGCGGTGCGCATAATCGTTTGTCGCTGTTGTTGTAGAAGCTGGCAAGTCTTGGGTTAATCGTTTGCCTTTATTTCCTGCGGCATCTTAGTCTGCTCCCAACTTAAGCATGAAAATAAGTGTCCCTATGAAAAACTTCTTCTGTCGTCATCTTTTCCCCAGTCTTTTGTTACTCGGAAGCGTTGCCTGCGCTTCTGCCAAGTCGCCGGATATTCCGGATAATTTTAAGCTCCAGTACGAGCAGTCGTTCGACAAAAAATCCTCTTTCACGGAATTCATGATGACCGATTCTTCTGCTTGGGAACTAACCAAGGTTCAGGGAAGTCAGGTGTTGTCCCTGAAAGGTGCCAGCGATTATAAGCCTCCCCACCGGTCTCCTTTGAACATCGCTCTGATAAAAGGAAAAACATTCGGTAGCTTTGTACTCGAAGTCGATATTCAGCAAAGCGGAGTGAAAGGAACTCCGATCAAGGAGTACATGAAGCAATACGAAAACGCCGACCAAGCTCCCGGGTATGCGCATCGCGACCATTGTTTCTTTTTCGGATTTCAGGATCCCAGTCACTACATGTACATTCACATCGCCAAAAACGGAGATAACAATGCCCATAATGTGTTTGTCGTAAACGAAGCGGATCGTACGCCGATAACGGATTTCCGAACCGTTGGCGTAGATTGGGGAGTAGAGGTGTGGAAGAAGATTCGGATCGTTCGCGATATCGCTAAAGGAACGGTCGCACTCTATTTCGATGACATGCTGACTCCGATCATGATCGCTGATGAAGTTCCATTTGAGGAAGGATTCATCGGTTTCGGTTCATTTGATGATATTGGCTTTGTCGACAACATCAAGATATGGGCGCCGGATGCGTCCAAGAGTTCCAAATCCTTCTTTCAGTAAAGAAAGTACCCCACCTTTCGCTTGGTCCTTTTCGGGTCTGTAAGGGGGAAAAGATTTCTCTCAGAATCGTTTTATTAACAATGATTCTTATGACACCTTGGTAAGCACCATTCCAAAACCAAGTGCTAGCCCGACTTGGCCGATTCGGAATGGATTTGATAAAATTTCGGTTTTTTTCGTGAGGGAGGTCCGCTTAAACACTGGA
>JAQBYJ010000004.1 GCA_027622555.1 Verrucomicrobiota bacterium | reverse complement strand
GTGCAGCTCATTGATGCCCAAACCGAGGGCCACCTCTGGGCCGAGAACTACAGCCGGGAGCTGGACGACATCTTCGCCATCCAGGCCGAGGTGGCAAAAGCCATTGCCGGACAGTTGCAGGCGGTCCTCTCTCCCGAGGAAATCGAGAAGATCGAATACCGTCCGACGGAAAACCAGGAAGCTTACGACGCCTATGTTCAGGCCCGGCAACTGCGAAATACTCGCGGACGAGGCGCTAGACCTCAGCGAGTGGGCCTGCTTGAGAAAGCGGTGGAGCTGGATCCCGATTTTGGCTTGGCCTGGTACTTGTTGGCGGTTGAAAGCCTGGCTTTGGGAGGCCCTAACTTTATAAGAGGAGACCCCACCTTCGACACCAAGGAAGAAAGGCTAGCATTCGCTCACAAGGCCATGCGGGAGGCGGAGCGTTTGCTGCCAGACACCCCTGAAGTCCTCTTTGCCCAATCCCAATTTTTATTAGCGGAACAAGACGATCCCCAAGCAGCCATCAAACGGCTCTTGGATGTATTGGCTATCGATCCCGATTTTGTGGATGCCAACTACACCCTCAGCAATCGTTATGAGGACCAGGGACGTTATTTGGAAGCGGAACACTACGCGGAAGCCACGCTGCGCAAGGACCCGATCCAGGCACAAACCTTCCGCAGCCTCGCGCTGATCAATATAAGGATGCACAACTGGGAGAAAGCCAGTTACTACCTGAAACAACGGGCCAACGCCTTCTCCATGGTATTTGGAGACAGCGAAGAACTAAGAAGTGGGATCAGGATGGACGAATTGTCAGCCGACTACCTGTCTGGCGAAGCTCCCGAGTCCATACTGAGTCGGGTAAAAGATGCCAGATTCAATAGCCCGTGGTTTTGGTACTTTATCTGTGGAGATGCGCAAGGTGTCCTCGAAAACACGACTCCGGAGGGTGCAGGACAAATTTTTTCCTTAGATGCCTCATGCGGCGTTTTTCTGGTCCCAGTAGGAATCGAAGCGGTTACTGTGCAGGGCGGTGCGGATGGCTAGAACGTTTTCCACGCCCGGCGAGGACCAGAACATTCCGGATTGCTTGGCTCGCTTTCCGATAACGCTTTTGCATCCGGCTTCAATGACACCGGAACCATAGAAGTAACCTTTTTGGCGATAGGTTCCGTATTTCATACGGTGCTTGTTGTTTTCGAAGTAATTGATTTTAGCGTTCACCAGTTTTGCATCCCCAGTCATTGCCGCAGAGAGAACCCGCGCCTGCCAGATAACTTGTTCAATTTCGTCTTCGAAAAACATGTCCTTCCACCGTTCGAGTTGTCGCGCGCCTTGTTCGCTTTTTTTGCCGAAAAGTATTTCAACGATTTCGGTGAGGTATTCGCGGGCATGGTAATAATCGAGGATTTCCACCGCGCCCGGGAAGTTGATGCGGACCACTTCCCATATCCACACCGCCCCATCGGCGATGAAGACGATTTCCTCGGCACGTCCCATCCCGCGACGAAAGGCTTCTTTGCGCAGAAGCGTTCCAAACTCTCCACAGCGACGTAGCGTAGCGACATAAGAGGTCGAGTCACAATCGCGGAAGGGTTCCTCGCCATCGACTGGATGCTGGGTAAAGACACACCCGGTTTTCACTTCCTTGGTTTTGGCCGTGCCGTCGGGCTGCTTACCGGCCACGCCCTCCAATTCCTCTCTTCGCATTGGCACACCCGTGCCGTCGCAACTGACGTAAAGACGAGGCACCGCCTTAGTCCCGGCCTCAACACCTTGTGCCTCCAACTCGGCGCGCATCTGAGGACCAATCCGCTCGACCATTCGGTTGAGCTGACGTGCGCTCACTTCCAGCCCGGCATACGCTTTGAGATCCCCACTGCCCGCCCCGTAGGAATCCCTTCCCGCAGCTCGGCAGATCAGCCGCGCCACGCCCGGCGTATAGCCGTTGTGCAAGCCGAGCACTTCGTCCAACGGGTAACGCCCCCTGCCACTTGGGGCATCGTAATAGTAATTGCGGCATAGTCGCAACTTCCCGAACAAGCACTGCACTTCTTTGCTTTGTGCGCCCATGCGTTTTTCTCCGGGACGCTTTTCATCCCCGGCTACCTTTAATTGCGGATCATTGAGCAACCCCTCCAGCATCCTTGTGGCATCCGCATGCAAAGCGCTCCTCAGCCCCACCTCAATCCACTCCAGGTTGCCCAACCCTTCGCAGCACAAGTGCTGCTCAACCAGTTTCAAAAAAACTTCGGTTTCGCGCAGACATTCCTCAAGAACTATCTGTCGTTTTTTTTACCCGGCATCTCTTCGCCTGGCGAATGGGTCATCGCCACGGTGGTTGCGACAAAATCGTTCGACAGTTGCTTAAAACGATCCATCCCCTCAATGCCTTCTCTCAGAGAAGCCACCTGATCGACTTTCACACGAGTGGTTACATTTTTCCCATCCCGCCAGACCTGATGTTTATAATAAGGGCCCGTTCGATGAATCCTCCCATCGACTTCCCGCTCCCGATACTCCTCGCTCAAGCGTCCGTGTTCCATCTGCTTGATAGTGCCCATTTCCTCAAGAATTTCCCGCCGTTTTGTTTCGTAATCATTCATGGGACATGAAAATGACGAGTAGCTAGACACTTTCAAGCCCAAAATAAAGGGTTTCAGCGATACGGAAAGAATTTGTCCTGCACCCCACGGGAAGTATTTGCGAGAAACAATGTGACAGCGAAAAGAAAAGCGCGTGTTGGCGTTTTCATGGATTAAGAGGAAGTGGGAAGAGGAAAAATCGGAGATGAATACTCCTGAATCTGTAATTTGTAAAAAATTCGTAGTCAAGCGGCATGATGAGCGGAAGCAAAAAGATTTTTGTCAGTTTTCCAGAGTTAGGCGTACGAACTTTGTACCGTCCATAAACCACTGATACCTGCGCAGGTTTCCCTCGTCGACTCCTTGAACTTCCAGTTTCTTCCAACCGGTTGAGGAAAGGTTTTCTGATCCTTCGAGAACCAAAGTGTAAGGATTTGAATTTGTCGGAATGGAATGCTGAAAGGAGCCAATGAGCTGACCGTTTTCTTGAATGGTGGTTATGTAGATCCGGGGTTGGCTTGAGGTATCCAGCATTTCCGTTCCCAATGCGTATTCCACAATATTGGCGAACCCATCAAAATCGGCGTCTGCGTTTTCGGAAAGCTCCGAGGCAAATGGATCTGCTTGTCCCTCTTCCAACCAGCGTTGATAGGGAGAAGTGCGGACAAAGAAGAACGCATCCTTGCTGAAAGAGCTTCCTTCGGGTCCCACGACTTCCACCCGGTACGTGCCGTTAAGTGCATAACCCGCATGGTCGAATTGGAGGGATGAGGTCTTTTGTCCTTCCAGTTCCACCAAATCCTTAAACCACTTATAGCTGGCGTTTCCAGAATCCTCAACGACCACACTCATGATTGCCGGGCTTCCCCAATCCACAATGGTGTTACCCGGTTGCTGCACTATTTTGGGTCCTCTCGAAATAATTTCAAACAGTAGAGTTAGCGGTTGAGAGGAAGGTCCCTGGGCATTCGCATTTTCCCAGCCGGTCAGATTTACCAGAAAAAGACCATCTTGAGTCGGTGTACCACTGATCGTCCCTACGCCAAACTCGGTTATGATTGGCGATAATCGAAGGCCCGGAGGAAGATTCCCGCTTACAGTGAAAGCTCCCGCTATAAATTCTTTGGAGAAAAATTTGATATCTACCGCTTCACCAACGACTCCATTGAGAGCATCAAACCCTTCCAACAGTATAAGGTTTACCTCGCTACTGGCCGCAGTGATGCCATCCAACTCCGTATTCACCTTGAAATTCGCTTGGGCGGAATGAAAAACAACCTGCCGACTAGGATTACGCTGGGATTTTTTTGACTCCGCCCAGACATGACAGGGCTCCCGAATAATCAGCATCACGAAGAGTGTGCTGGATAGAATCACTTTTTTTATTCCAGGCATATTTAGAGGCTTTAATAAACCCAAAGGCAGCTCCATTCCATTTCGATGGATCCATGTCAATCCGACCTATTGAAGCAGACAACAAATCACGCAATCGTCGATCTGAATCTTCCATCCCAACTTTTGGAAGTTGTAAGGCAAAAGTGTCCTCGCTCCGTCGCCTCGACGCCATGCCAACTAAACGATTTGATTACCCTATTGAGAAGCTTATCCAAGGAGTTGTTCGGCTCACAAAAAAGCCCGACACGAAGGAGCCGGGCTTTTCTGGAAAGGTTAGAAAATTCCTCAGCGGTCCGGGTAGCCGATCCCCCCGCTTTGTTAACCCATTGGCTGACGGATCCTCCCGTCTGAGTAACCGTGTCCGGGGCTTGAGCATCAAGCCATAGTTTCAAACCTCCAAACTCGTTTGGCGTAACAGCCTCGATTTAGAGAGTAAGGAGACATATCGACAGAACTGTCAGGGAAACATCGGTTCATTCCCATTTCTCCTTAGTAGGGCTCGATGCTTGCATCGACGCCTTGTCCTGAGACCTTATGCGCTACGGGGGCCGAGTTGCAAGCAACTGGGCCTACCGCGAAAATTTTGAATCATACTCGGCGCGAAGGTTGGAATGAGATCCAGGATTCCTTTCTGAAGCATTGCGAATCTTAGCGAGTGCTGAATCTATAGATCGTAGTGGTTTTATATTCCTCGCCTGGTTTCAGGATAATGGAAGGGAAGCTTTTCTGATTAGGTGAGTCCGGGTAGTGCTGCGTTTCGAGGCAGAAACCGTTGCGGAAGTTGTAGGCTTTGCCGGATTTTCCGATATTCGATCCGTTAAGGAAATTGCCGCAGTAGAACTGCACGCCCGGCTCTTCCGTCCATACCTCCATGAACCGGCCAGAGGTAGGTTCAAAGGCGGTCGCCGCCAAGGCCAGGTCCCCATCCTGATTGTCTAGGACCCAGTTGTGGTCATAGCCGCCACCGAATTTCATTTGTTCATTGTCTGCATTTACTCGCTCACCGATGGTATGTGGTGAAGTGAAATCAAAGGGAGTTCCTTTAACCGACGCTATCTTACCCGTTGGGATAAGACCCGCATTTACCGGTGTATAATTGGCAGCGTTAAACATGAGCACGTGACTGAGGATGTCCCCATTCCCTTCACCTTTTAAATTGAAGTAGGAGTGGTTGGTCAGGTTGACGGGCGTTGCTTTGTCAGTGGTAGCCAGGTAGTCGATCTTGAGGGAATTGTCGTTGGTCAAACGGTACCACACGGTGATATCCAGATTGCCGGGATAACCTTCTTCTCCATCGACACTTAGGTAATGAAGTTTCAATCCAGGAGTATTGTTTTCTATGAAGGGTTCTGCATCCCAGACGACCTTATCATATCCGACAGTGCCACCGTGAAGATGACAAGGGATGTCGGCTGGAAAATTATTGGTGACCAAATGGTAAGTTTTACCATTGAGTGAAAATTTGCCATCGGCAACCCGGTTTCCTATCCGGCCAATTATGGCTCCGAAGTAGGGTGTATCCAGAATGTACTCTGCCACGGTATTGTAACCCAGCATGACGTCGTGCATATTGCCTTCTCGGTCAGGAACGAACATTCGCACTACTATCCCACCGTAGTTAGTGATGTCCGTTTTTAAACCATTCGCGTTGGTTAGCGTATAGAGTGAGGTATCCACACCTTCCTTTGTCTTCCCAAAGGATTGCATCGTGATGGTTGCTTTCGATCCTGCTAAAGCGGTGCCAGATAAAAGAATTGATATAAGGATTAAATTGGAAATCAGTGTTTTGACGTACATAAGATGCTGTTGAGAAAATTAAACGAATTCCGGTGATTTAAGGAATCGGAAAACTCCTTGTCGAATACATTGAGCAAATGGTGAGTTTTCGTTTGATCATTGATTTTAACTGTAGGAGCGGGTTTATCCCGCGATTGTTCGCTTCTGTTGGGAGATCGCGGGATAAACCCGCTCCTACAGCTTGGGATACCAAGAATTCGAACTTATTAATGACTCAACGAATACCCCAGCTCTTTGTCGACGACGTTGAACATGGTTTCATTACTCGCAAAATGTTTCAGGTTCCTAATAAATAAACGACGGGCTTCGTAGCCATAGTCCGGTTGGAATCCTGAGCAATGTGGGGAAATGATGACGTTTTCCATCGCCCACAGAGGGGAGTCCGAAGGCAAAGGCTCCGTTTCAAAGGTATCGAGTCCGGCACCTGCTACAATACCATCCTGAAGTGCTGCAATCATGGCATTTTCATCGATGTGGATTCCTCTTCCCAGATTTGCTATGAAGACACCTCGTTTCATGAGTGCAAATTGAGCCGGTCCAAGTATGTGCCTTGAATCGGGAGTGTTGGGAAGAAGGCATACTATAATATCTGCCCTTGGTAACAGGGAGTTGAGCTTATCCGGACCGTGCATTTCGTCCACAAATTGACAGCCTCGCTCAGGCTGACGGCGAATGCCCATCACCTGCATGTCGTGAGCCTGTGCTAGTTTGGCCATCCGTGTTCCAATGGCCCCAACACCGAGAATAAGCATGGTTTTTCCTTCGAGTGTATCGAGTCGACCATCTCCAGGTAAGCCTTTCCAGTGTTTGTGTGATTGATTTCGGATAAACTCCGGTAACTTTCTATTGTGGGCCAAAATCATGGCAAATGCGTGTTCGCTCATAGGCACTCCATGAATACCTGAGGAGTTCGTTAAGGTCATGGGAAGATTCTGGTGATCTTCGAATTCGAACATCCAATCCAAACCAGCCGAATAGGCGTGGTACCATTTTAGACGACCATTTAGAATCAGTTCTCGGGGAGGTTTGAAACCAGTACCTATTTCGACGTCATTTATTCTTTCCGGATCTTCATTCATTGGATCCGCTGTCATCCACAGGTCGAGATCAGGTGCCATTTCTCGAATGGCATTGGCTTGGTCCTGGTTAACTGCCTTAGGTTTCTGGAGAATTAGCAATGATGGCATAGGTAAATAGGGTGAGGCTGCATTACTTCTGCGAGCAACCAAAAATCGCTAATTGTCGCCAACAAAAAAAGGACCCGCCTTTTCGGGCGGATCCCTTATTTGTTTAGGTAGGAAAATTTGTTTCACTACCGCCTTCAAGAAGGCGTGATTGTACCGTCAGGCTTCCATGGGGGCGTTAACACCTCCGGTGATTCTTTCGGTATCTATGTTTTTCGGTTTATAACCGCCAATCGATTTGAAGTAGAGCATCAAGAGCAGATAGATCAGAGCCATCGCGGCCGGAATAAAGGCATCCGCTTTGAGTGTCTTTTGATCGCCTACGATACTCGCTTCCGCAACCAATATTTGGTCGGGTGTTGGATTCTCAGCTGTTTGGGCATTCGAGAGCTTGGTTCCGTCCAGTCCGGTCACTTCTTTGAAAACAGTAAATGAGCTGGATGTTTCTGCTTTGTAAGCTTGATAGATTGCGGGATTGTTTTGTTCCAGATGCTCGGCCGTATAACGGTCTTTGGCGTAACCCAATCCCGGTCCCCCAAGCATACCAGCGGACATCATCCCGATACCGCCCATAATCGACATGGCGATGGCGCCCGTGCTCGGGAACCGGTCGCCCACGACCGCAAGCATGGTTGGCCAGAAGAAAGTTTTGCCAACCGCGTAAACAGCCAGCGCTACCATCGCTCCGATAAAGGTTGTAATGCCGCTTACCATCTGAAGTCCTACTACCGCCAAAACAGAGCAGATGAGGAGGATTCCAATGGGCGAAATTTTCAGCGTCTTCTCAATGAAGTGTGCTGAGAATCGCAGGGCGAACATAAGCAGGGATGTGAATACGAAAAGGATTTTTCCTTGAGCAGGAGTCAGAATGTTTCCCGTGATATTCTGAATCCATCCATCCGTTCCTAATTCAACTGCACCTACCAGTGCGTGAGTGATGAAGAGAACAAACAGGAGTATCGAACCAATGGAGAATTGGGTGATCACACCAACGGCTACCAATAGGATGCCCCCGATGATCCACGAGACCGCAGTCGGTAAACCGAGTGCTCCTTCGCAAAATAGAACCAGTAAGTAAACCGCAACGGCTGAACCGAGGATACCCACTTCTTTGAACATTTCGCCCAATTTGAGTCCCTTGGCTGCTGCTGCAGATTGTGGAAACTTTTGGCCCATGAATGCTACACCGTAAAGAACGGTTGGGATGAGGAAAAGACCGAGTTGGATCTTCCAGCTAAAGCCACCTTCTCCGCCCATCGTCCAACCGATAAGTCCACCAATAACCAAACCAGCAGGCCAGGAGGCGTGAAGGATGTTGAGGTAGTGCGTGCGGTTTTTGGGGAACAGAGTAGAAACCAACGGATTGGCAACCGCTTCGAGTGTTCCGTTTGCCAGTGCAAAGATAAAGGTGCCCCAATAAAGGAATTTGTAGGCGAGCATCTGATCTTGTCCTGCCGTTGCGCCGAAGGTAACCAGCGCCGAAGCGACGTGGAATATAAACGCGGCTAAAACGAGTTTACCATATCCGATTTTATCAACGACGACGCCACCAATGATAATTCCGAAACAGAAACCAGTGAAGCCAGCGCCGCCAATGGCACCAAGTTGGGAACCAGTGAAGCCGAAATCGGCCGCCCAATTTGCCAGGATGCCGCCACGGACACCAAAGCCAATTCCGGCTGCTAAGATCGCGAGAAATCCGGCCCATAATAGCCTTTTCGCATTTGGCGCTATGCCAGTGTCATATCCATTACTCATAGTTGAATGTTGGTTTTTTTTGGTTATTTATTTTGATTGATTCCTTGCGGACGTTGCCGAAGGCGGAGTACCTGATCACCTTTTTGGATTTCTGATCTATTTTTGTATATTAAGACAGGGATAGTTACGAACTGATTGGAGATTCAGGGTGTTGCTCTATGAAGGGAAAACTTCAGGGCTTGTCAATCTCATAAGTTATTCCTGGTATAGATTTTGGGGTTATTTATTAATTTCCCTGTGTGCGCGAAAAGCTGATACTCGTTTCCCTTAGTGCCCTTATGGTAAAAACTGGGTGTTGGACCAATATATTACCTCTGTTGGTTGTAAAATGGAACCTATGAAGGTGAATTTACATGATTGAAAGAAAAGCCGGACCGCTGCTTAGTTTTCGTTCAATGAAGCGAATCGTTATGCTGGTAATCTTAGGTCTCCTTGTTTGGGCTGGCTTTTACCTGCGTTTTGTTGACCTTGGGCAAAAGCCTATGCACACGGATGAGGCGGTAAATGGACTTAAGATCCATCAAATGCTGGCCGGTGAATCGGTCGCATTCGATCCAGCTCACTACCATGGTCCTTTGTTGCGTTATCTGGCTATCCCGGTTGTTTGGGCTGGCAACATTTTCTTCGATGTCAGTCTCTCTGAAGCAAGCCTTCGTTGGTTAACCGCTTTAGCTGGAAGTTTAGCCGTGCTTTCTATTTTCCTTTACCGGAATTACCTCGGACCTGACGCCAGTTTTATCGCCCTGGTTTTGGCGGCCGTATCACCTCCCTTGATCTACTACAGTCGGTATTTTATTCATGAATCCGTCTTTCTGCTGTTTTCGCTTACTTTCTTGATTCTGCTATGGAGATTCTGGGAGGAAAAAAGTTGGAAAAGTGCGGTATGGGCCGGAATGTTCGCCGGGCTGTTGCATGCTGTTCGTGAAACGGTGGTGCTCGTTCTCCTCGCTGCGGTCATTGGCCTTCTCGTTTCGTTTGGGCGTGACTGGCGTTTACATTTGAAATGGGTGATCTCGAAAGAAGGCGTTTCCAGGGTAGGGGTGTTCTTTGTTTCCGCGGTAGTCGTTTCTATTTTATTTTATTCGGCATTTTTTACTCATTTCCAGGGCGTGCTTGATTCCATCCTGACTTTCTTTACCTATAAAACGGAGGAAGGCCACGAGAAGCCTTGGTACTATTACCTCGGACTGATCATTGGCGAGAAATCGCGGATCGGGTATCTTGGACAAGTGTGGGTATTGCTTTTTGCTTTGGCTGGTTGTTGGCAGGCTTTTTTCGATAAAATCTGGGAAAGCCAACGGTTGCCCTTCCTTAGATTTATCGCTGCGTATACTTTAACAAGCACTGTACTATATTCATTAATACCTTACAAGACGCCTTGGTTGATGATTAACTTTCTGGTGGGGTGGGTCGTATTGGCTGGTGTTGGATGGGTGTATCTTTGGTCCCGTTATCAAAACAACCTTATTCGGGGAGTTCTCGTTATTTTGTTGTTAGGTTCAATGGCTCATTCGGTACGACAATCCTGGTTGTTGAGCTTTCGTTTTTCTTCGGATTCCCGGAATCCATTTGTTTACAGCCATACGTCCGCCGATTTGATAAAATTGGTCGATAGAATTGAGATATTGTCGAAATTGCATCTGGATGGAAACATGATACGTATCGATGTGGCCGGTACTGAGTACTGGCCATTGCCCTGGTATCTCCGTGATTATCCCAGAATTGGTTATTGGTCGGAACTTCCATCCAATTCGGCAGCTCCGATAAAAATCCTTAGCTTTTCGGGTGAAGAGGAGGTGCCGGAGTTCGATGAGGATAAATTCATCTCCGAGCTTCGTGGATTACGAGAAGGGGTGTTTTTGTTAATGTTTATCGAAAAGGGTTTGTGGGAGAGGCAGTTTCCATCTGAGTGATATATGGCTGAAGACGTTCACAGCTTTCGTCATCAAGCGATGAATACATGGATTGAACTCTCTATGACGGGAGTTGATCCTGACTATGCACGAAAGGCCTCCGTTTCTGCCTTTAACGAAGTCGATAGATTGGAGCGATTGCTCAGTCGTTTTTGCGAAGGTAGTGATGTGGATATTCTCAATAAGAGAGGGCACAAAGAGCCGGTTCGGGTAACCGAAGAATGTTGGGATTGTCTTTTGTTGGCAATGGATCTCGAGATTTTAACGGAAGGAGTTTTTTCAATAGCATTTGAATCCTTTATGGATCTGGCACCATATGGAGGAAATAGACCTATTGGGACCTGGTTGGAGATGGATCCCGGTTCATCTTCGGTTTTTTTCAAATACCCTGAAATAACTATTGATTTGGGAGGAATAGGAAAAGGCCATGCATTGGATCTTGTGGTAAAGCAGCTTGAAGACTGGGATCTCAAACATTTCCTGCTTCATTCAGGCACTAGCAGTGTTGTGGCTCGCGGAAGCAAAATTCCACAAGAAGGATGGCCCGTTGTGGTGGGCGCGGATGCCTTCTCGAAAAACACTCTCCTAAAAAACGAGTCATTGAGCAGTTCAAGTTTGGCGGTGCAATCTTTCCATATTTTAAATTTGGAGAAGCAGGAAGTTTTGAACTCGGAGCGACGAACCTGGATGTGGGCTCCTACTGGAGCCGTATCAGATGCGCTCTCGACAAGCTTTATGCTTATGCCTTCCGAACAAATTAAGACGATCTGCGATTGCTATCCCGGGCTGGGTGCATTGGTTTTAGAACCGGATGTTTCCGAGCCTTTATTGTTCGGTTTGGCGAAAGAAAGATGTTTGTAAATCAGCTTTGGCTGATCCGTTTAAGTTTTTCGCCGCCGAATAAATGATGCGCTTCGCGTAGGATATTGGGTATCTTTTCGGCAAAGCGATTCCCTTTCAACGCGGCTATCATTTCCTGATCATCAAATGGTTTTACCGGATTCCCCAGTATCCAAATATCGTCTGCACTGAGCATATTGTAGCGCCACTTGCCGAACGCCGATAGGTCGATTGCTTTTGCCCAGGTCCATAATCGAAGAATATCCAATACGTTGATCTTCTGCGGAAGATTTTGCCACGCCGGAATACCTTGATGCCATTCTTCGAGCCAATGAGGATCTATGAGGGAGGCGACCTCAGCTTCTAATTTTTCTACGATCGGTTTTGTGATTTCTTCCGCCACGTCGTAGTGCTCCAGGCCTTGAATGTGGAGATCGAAATCCTCCGGCTTGGCCGCCCCGCAGCTTAGCGTATGCACATGGGGGTTGGCCAGGCAAAACAAGCCGTTGAAAACCATGGGATCTAAGGGATCGCAGAGATCAAGGAGTTTTTGAGGCGGTTTGTACAACTGTCCACCCTTGTCATTGGGGCTAATAATAAACACCCCCATATCCTGTTTGGCAGCTGCTTCAATTGATGAGGAGTTTAACTGGTTAGTAAAATACCAGTGCAGGTTTACATATTCGAATTCACCGGAATTGATAATTTCAGTAATTTCGTCATTCGAGGCGTGTGTCGAAAAACCAATGTGTTTGACGCGACCTTGTTCCTTGAGCTTTTGAGCTATTTCTAAGGAACCTCCTGGTTTTAAGGCTTTTTCGATCAACGCTCGATTATTGAGTCCGTGAAGACTAAAGAGGTCGACGTACTCTTGCTGAAGATAGTCCATTGAGGTCTCGAATACTTTAAGAAATGCTTCCTCGGTATCTTGAGGTGGAATCTTCGTTTGCAGGAGGTACGATTCTCTTGGAAACTGTTTGAGCGCGTGGCCGAGCTGCATTTCAGAACTGCCATACCCGCGAGCCGTTTCAATATGGTTGATTCCCTTTTCCAAAGCGTAGGCAAGGATTCGCTCAATATTTTCCTGTCCTTCCTTTGGTATGTCCTCCCACGGTACATCATCCCACTTGTGGTGATACCGCATGCCACCGCAGGAAATGACCGGCATTGAGAGCTCTGTTTTACCAAATCGACGATATTTCATGGGGAATTAATGGAAGTTTGGAATCTTCTGAGTTGTCATTCGGTTTTTTCGTAGCTAGCGTCTGGTTAATCAATCAAAACTCAAAGAAAGTCCCATGAAAGTCTCTGTTACAACTCTTCTCGCTGAAAAAGCTCACAATATCTATTCAATAGATGCTTCCGCATCGGTCTTGGATGCAGTAAATGAAATGAATCATCGCGGCGTTGGTTCAATAATCGTCCTCGACCAAGGAAAGCTGGTTGGCATTTTTACCGAACGAGATGTATTACGTAGAGTGGTTGTTCCAGCTTTACCGGCAGATTCAACACCCGTTTCTGATGTAATGACCAAGGATGTGGACACATTTGCTCCTAATACTACTGTTGAGGCAGCAATGGCTCACATGAATAAGGAACGGCATCGTCATGTGCCCGTGGTAGAAGGTGAAAGAATTCTCGGATTGGTTTCCATTGGAGATATCACACGCTATTTATCCAAAAATTTTGAGAATGAAGCTCAAAATCTTCTCAGCTATTTCACTGGTACTTATCCTGAGGGTTAGGTTTAGGAAAATATATTGATCTTTTTCCAGGGGCCCCAGACCCACCGTGCCCAAAGTGTGATTCCCAGGAATGCCACGTATAAAGTTGTCATTGACCAGGGGCCCAATGCCCCGAATTCCGGGTAAAATGTCACCATAAAATATCCACCACCGCAGAGAATAACGGTTGAAAAGCCCATCAATGCAAATGCGGGAAACTTGGTGTCCCCGGCGCCTCTCAATGCGTGAGAGAAGGTGATGAACAGGGAATCGAATACCTGGAAGGTTGCTGCGAACAACAACATTACCCGTCCTGTCGCAATTACTTCAGGGTTATTCGTAAAAACACCAAGAAATGGATCTCGGAATAAAAAGTATACGATGCCCATAAAAATCATGTAACTCATCATGACCTTTAGAGCTAAAAACACCTGTTTGTTTGCAAGTTCCTTTTCGCCCTGACCTATCGATTTTCCGACAATAGCGGTCACAATAAACCCCATTGCGATGGCTGGCATAAAGGAAAGATGGAGGTAGCGTACGACTATCGTATTCGCTGCTAGCGGCTCAGTTCCAAACAAGCCAATCATCCAGGTTAATATGATTCCCCAGGTAACCAGATCCCATACGCCTTGAAGACCACCGGGTGCTCCAACCCGGATTAATCGCTTAATCTTAACCCAGTCATAATTCGGTTTAGCTGTTTGATACTTTTCTCTAAATTCTTTTTTCCAAAACAAAGCAAAAATGATCAAGCATTGGCTGATGGTTGCCAATACGGTTCCCCATGCCGAGCCGGCTACACCCAATTCCGGAACTATCCAGATCCCAAAAATAAGGAAGTAGTTAAAAATGATATTTAATACCGATCCCGTAATGGCTGAGAGCAGCAAATACTTGGTGCGGTGCAAGCCCGTAAAGAAATTACTCACCACCAGCAGCATTAAATTGGGAATACCACCATAGAGGCTGATTCGGAAGTAGATGACCTCATAGTCCTGCACTTGGGGCGCGTGCCCCATGACTTTAAAGAAGAAGACTGCCAGGTTCCAAAATATGGGAATCAGTAGGGAGCCGTAGATGACTGCAATCCAAAGTGCATTCCAGGTATACTGTCCGCATGCTGGTTCGTTCTTTTGGCCGAGGCTTTGGGCTACAAATGTGCTCACAACCACAAAAAATCCCCAGCCAAAACTGATGAGTACCAAGTAGGCGAAACCGGCCGGCATTACCGCCGCCAATGCTTCATCTCCAATTCTTGCCACCATCAAGGCGTCGGCAAATTGCATGCCGGTTATCGCTAGATGAATGATTATAAGCGGGGTTGCCAAAGACAGCATGGACTTGAGCTCTGCTCGTGTGTCGAATGTGAATGGCTTATCCATGGTTTGTAGCGTTTCCTAGACAGATAAAAAGATGCGCCACTCAAACAAGTTAATTGCTAATAACAATGGTAAACGCCCAGGTCTGGTTAGGGAATTTAGTTATCAGGTTTTTAGAAATCCGTGTTGTGGTTTTTTTAACTGTGACCATAGTTTTAAAAGAACCTAGTTAACTCATGATAGATACGATCAAAAAAACACTTCTCGCCGGGCTTGGTGCCACGGTGATCACAGCCGAAAGGGTCGAAAAGGCCATGGGCGATCTAATTGAAAAAGGCAAGTTGAGCGCTGAAGAAGCGAAAGATGTTGCGAAAAAGGTCGTTGAGCAGGGCAAAGAAGAATGGGAAAATTCCCGTCAGGAGCTCGCTTCAACAATGGAAAAGTTTCTTCAGGAGGCAAAATTGGCGACCCGTGAGCAGCTTGAAGCCCTCGGAAAACGCATTGATGAATTGGAAGCAAAACTTGCTGACAAGCAAGACGACTAAGCCGGCCCCTTGAAACCCTTTTCGCTATTGCGCGACGCCGTTCGTGCAAAGGAAATACTTACGGTCCTGGTCCGCTATGGATTTAGCGATCTACTGAATCGTTTGAACATCCCTGCCAGCTGGCTTGGCCGGCTGGTAAACAAGGTGGACCACGTCCTGAGTCCCTGGGATCGGATCCGCATGGCGATGGAAGAACTTGGGCCGACTTTCGTCAAAATCGGTCAAGTGATTAGCACCCGCGCAGATAGCCTTCCAGCACCTATGTTGGAATCGCTGAAACAGCTTAGGGACAATGTGAAGCCTGAACCATTTGAGAAAATCAAACTTACATTGGAGGCTCAGCTTGGGCAAGACGCTTCAAACTGCTTTGATGATCTGGAAGAAACGCC
This sequence comes from Verrucomicrobiota bacterium, assembly GCA_027622555.1. Classification (NCBI taxonomy): domain Bacteria; kingdom Pseudomonadati; phylum Verrucomicrobiota; species Verrucomicrobiota bacterium. The sequence continues at coordinate 90,559 of JAQBYJ010000004.1, read as the reverse complement.
TGTTGGAAGTGGATCGATTGCCCAAGTTCATCGTGCGGTTTTAAAGGATTCCGGAGAAGTGGTAGCACTAAAGATTCAACGTGAAGGGATTCAGAAACGATTAACCGCCGACCTGGAAATTCTTGGATGGTTAGCTCGTGAAGCGCATGAGCGCTTGGAGGAAATTCAGCCTTACAATTTTCCGCGTGTCGTTGAACAACTCAAACGTAGTTTAATGTCCGAGTTGGATTTTACACATGAAGCCAACTACAGTGACATCTTCATAGCTCGAAATCCTTTCCCTGAATCCGTCTATGCTCCCAAAGTGTATACCCAATTTACTACCGAGCGTTTACTGGTTACGGAATTTGTACAAGGTATTTCACCAGAGAAGGTTTCGGCCACGGTAGAGGAAAAGAAAGAACTCGCCCGAATTGGCGGTAGGTCGGTATTTCACCAGATTATTTGTAACGGTTTTTTCCACGCAGACCCACATCCGGGTAATGTATTGGTTACTGAAGACGGGCGCATATGTCTTATCGATTGGGGAATGGTCGGTCAGTTGACCCAAGGTATGCGGTATAACTTAGCTGATTTACTCCAGGCGGTTAATAAACGGGATATCGAGCATATTGCTCACCGAAGTATTCGGATGGGGCGCCATATCAGTCCAGTCGACGAGTCGAAGCTTGAGATGGATATTCGCCAAGCCCTGGACCGATTTGGTCCTGAGATAAAAGTGCACGACTCGGGGCGAATTGTTCTCGAACTCCTTCACGTGATGGGAGTAAACGGAATCAGTGTTGCTGAAAATTATGTTATGCTGGCGAAAGCGGTAATTTCTATCGACCAAACCTGCGTTTCTCTGGATCCAGATTTCAATATAGCTGCCGTTGCCAAACCCTTTATTGAGGAGCTGATGCGTGAACGTTGGCAACCGAGATATTTATTGAGGAACTTGTATTGGATTTTATCGGACGGCTTGGGGCGCATGACTGAACTGCCGGGTAATATTCAACGCGTTTTGAAGAGAATTGAAGAGGAAGATATCTCGATCAATCTTCATCACCAGGGAATCGATGACCTGAGTAATTCCATAAATCGTGGTGCAAGTCGTTTGGTTTTGGCTGTGATTATCGGTTCATTGATTATGGGCTCTTCCATGATTATTACAACAGGCGTTCAGCCGTTGCTTTGGGGGTATCCAGCCATGGGAGTAGTGGGATACGTGATATCCTTTATTTTCGGAGTATGGGTGATCTTCGATATTATTCGCGGAGGAGGGCATAAATAATCTTGGTTAAGTGATACCATGCGGTATGTTAAGTTACTTCCGATATGCATTGTATCGATTCTATCCAGACAGTCGGCTCTGACACCGTGATCATTGGTTGGTGGTTTGAACCCGGAAAGCAGATAGCCGAGTGCCAGTTTGTAGATGGGAAAGATCGCATCAGCCTCCAGGGCTATGGGTTAGCTTCGCCCGACGTGGCCACTATTCATGGTGACGGAGCCAATCATTGTCGATTTGAGTTTCGCGTTCCCAAGGTGGAAATCTACGGTCATCTTGCCCTGAAACTTAAAACAGATGGGACCCGATTAATACCCATCTCAAGTCGAGAAGATATCCGGGACCAAGTGGAGGTTCTGGTTCATTATTTTTCCCACGGACAATATTTCGGACGTTTTAAGCTCCCGGAGGATGCTCTAGTGAAAAGAGTAGATATTTCGATGGGTGGTTTGAATGATGGGGAGGCCTATCCGGTGGCGGCAAAGGACTGTAGTTTCGACCAAAAAACTACCATTTTGAGTTTGAATCCCAAGATTCGAAGAGGCTGGGAGATTGATCGGATTAACGTTTTTATACACCTGAAGAACGGAACGTTACTAACCCTGGTGGATATTAGTAATCATGCCAGGGAAGGGATGGCTCCTTATCAGATTGTCCAGAGATTTTTTGATTGGATTGATGAATCCCAAGAACCGCTTTCAATTTTGGAATTGGGTTCAAGAGCACGGTCGGGCAACACGAATCGGGGTCAATTTTCGGATAGACATCATTATACGGGCGTGGACTTGCTGGAGGGTGAAAATGTAAATATCGTCGCAGACGTACATTCTCTTTCGGACTATTTCAAGCCCGACTCGATTGATGGCATTTTTGGAATCTCGGTTTTTGAGCATCTCGCTATGCCTTGGAAGGCAGCGATCGAGTTAAACCGCATCATGCGCATGGGAGCCAGGGCTATGTTTTTAACCCACCAAACGTGGCCGCTGCACGACAAACCCTTCGATTTTTGGAGATACTCGTCCGAGAGTTGGCATGCGTTATTTAACCAGAGTACGGGCTTTAAGCTTGTTGAAGCGGCAATGGGCGATGAAGCACATTTAACCTCGACCCTACAAGGAAGTGCCACGTTGTTTCCGGACGATTCTGTCTGCTATTTAGCTTCTGGGGTAATTGTGGAAAAGATAGGTAATACCAGTCTTTCATGGGACGTCCCCGTGGACGAGATTTATAGGGGAAGTTATCCTCATTGAGGCCTTTAGAGGAATGGGCTTATTTTATAGAGCTTGCGGATTTCTTAAATTGGAACTTCATTAAAGGTTCAAAGGTCCGCCTTATCATGCCGCGAATTAAACAGCTAATTTTCCTTCTATCTTTCCTGAGTATATCGGTCTGTTTATTTGGAGAATCTCTGACCAGATCTGAATTGCAGGAGAGGCCTCGTGTCTTCCGTGGACCTTACAATGATGTTGTTCTGGATAACTATTATTATTCACCAGCTGCTTTTCTTTATCCCGGATACCATTCGCCTTATTATAGCCCTTTGATGGTTTTTGGTCCTCTGGCCCCCGGAAGAAGCTCCATTAGCTTTTCCGCAGGGTCCGATGGATACATGGGAACTTCCTTCCAAACCTCCCAGTGGATTCCAGGCACTGAGATTTTATTCTCCCTTTCTTCAAACTACGAAAAAGGAGAATTATATTACTCACCCTATGACTACGACATTTCGAGGATTTCTCCGGGCTTTTCATGGACCAATGGTCGTACGTCTTTATTCCTCGGTTTTGAATTTTCCGAACTCTCCTTGGAAGCAAAGGATAAAAAGCTCAAAGCGAGGCCCCGTGTAAACACCGGTAGTCCGCTCAAATCGCCTTCTGAAGAAAGTCCCACTGTCGATGATCTCGTGTTTGATAACCGATCAGTATCTGTTGGATTGTCCCAGCAAATCGGCGATCATTCGAGTATTTACCTCAGCGTGAGTGACGACATGTTTAACTCTCATGCTACCTCACTGGGATTTTCGCATAGAATGTTTGATGCGTCCTTCGGTACGGGACGAATTGGAAACGGAAGTTTTGGCAGGTAAATTATTTCCCTGCCTCAAGATGAATCGCCAGCCATATCGTTTCATCAGCTGTGTAGACGACTCGGTGTTTTCTGCCTTTTGGGATGAGCAGGTAGTCGCCTTTTTCTAAGGTAACCTTACTACCATCTTCATACTCCAAAGTTCCTTTTCCTTGTTCCATGATTACCCATTCGTCCCAATCCTGGTTATACCATTCCTCTTCCGGTGTAGTATGACTGTTTGAAAGAATCCGTTCTATCGTCACCCCATTGGATTTGTGTAAAACCTCAACGATTTCACTTCCTGAAAGGGCGGGGAGGTTCTTAAAGATATTTCCAAAGGAGGAATCCATCATTTGAATTAATCCTCAATCTACATATCACCGGCAGGTCGAACATCGAGGCGCATTTCTTCTTGAAAGAGAATTGCCATGCCCCGGAGTTTCCTGAGGGCTATTGAGTCTCGTATCGGATTCTTTTCACCGGGATCTGCTTCCAGGTCGAAAAGAGTAAGAGAAGGGTTCAAATACAGTTTCCATTTACCAGACCTGACTGCGGACAGGGCACCCTGGCTTCCGTGATAAAAGAAAGCATTAAGATATTCATCTCGCGTAATGAGATCCGCCCATTCTCCTAGCGGTGCCCATCTGCGTCGGAGGGGAGAACCTGTGTTGAGTGCCGAACCGTAACCTGCAGCTGGAACCACATCGGTTTCTCCTTTCAGCAACGGCGTGATATCTCGTCCATCAATGGTTCGGTTTTCATTCACCTTGATGTTGGCCATGGTTGCCAGGCTTGGAAACCAATCCATGGCCGTTACCACTTCGCTCGATTCGTGCCCTTGGCGAATTCCGACCCCAGGTCCCCAAGCAATAGCCGGTACTCGAATGCCTCCTTCGTATGTGGATAGTTTCGAGCCTTTAATCGGTTGTTTGACATTTCTACCTGGCTGACGGCCGTTGTCGGAGGCGTAGACCACCAGGGTATTTTCATCAAGACCCAGATCTTCGAGGGTCCTGAAAATACGCCCAACATTGTGATCCAATTCTTGAATGGCATCTCCGTATTCACCCCATTTAGATGAGCCTTTAAATGGGTCGCTCACTCCCAGGGGATTGTGAAGCATGGTGTGTGGCAGATATAGGAAAAATGGATTCTCTTTGTTTCTTTCAATAAAAGCTATCGCTTCGTCGGTGTAGATCTCAGTGAGCTCCGCCGGGTCTGCCGGTCTTTTAACGACCTGATTGTTTCTCATGAGAGGAACTCCGCCTTCATCTTTGAAATAAACTATTTCAACCGGATCCAGATTGTGGAGTAAGCCGAAGTAATAATCGAAGCCCTGGTTCTTGGGAAGAAACGGTTCCTTGAAACCCAAATGCCATTTTCCAATGCAAGCAGTTGTGTAGCCTGCTTTTTTAAACATCTCACCAAGCGTAATTTCAGAGGGATGAATTCCGGAATTCGAATCTGCTCTATGAACCCAGATGTGATTGCCAATGCGTCTTGGATAACAACCGGTCAAAAGTCCGGCGCGGGAGGGACTACAAATAGGAGCTGCTGCATAATAATCCGTGAATCGAATTCCTTCTGCGGCCATTCTATCGATATGGGGCGTCTCAACTTCGGTGGCCCCATAACACCCGAGGTCGTAATAACCCTGATCGTCAATAAACAGGAATAGGATGTTCGTTCGATCAGCAGCAGAAAGCCCGGCGGCGAGTAAGCACAGGATGGGTAGGAGTTTCATATAGAAAGTGTTGAAATACGTAAGAGAAAGATGGTCGATGGTGAAAAATTAAGTTTTCTTAGAAAGTTGAATCCAATCGGCCCATCTATCCCGTCCAATAGGATAAACACACCTTTGTTATTATGAAAAAATGGATCAAACAAATAGTAGTCTTTCCTGCATTGTTGGGCGTTACTCATGGAACATATGCTCAATCATTTGATGGAATCTCCATCGACTCACTGGCTGTTTGGATTTGGAAGTATTGGCTCAAACATCCCATTATTCATTCCTTTTGCAGGCATGGCGTTTTCTCTCGTGGCTCTCTTAGTTATTTTTGGATGGTTGCGTATTGTGGACAAGAATCGACATGCTACCATTCAGAAATATCTGGAATTAGGAAAAGAAGTGCCTGAGGAATTGCTGGCAGATCGCGGCAAACCAAAGAATTGGCAACCTGTATCGGATATTCGTAAGGGCTTGATCTGGTGTTCAGTCGGATTGGGGATTTCATTGACCCTTTTTATACTCACCGGGAGCAGTATATATAACTTTTCCGGAGCCGGGCGATCCTCGGCTATTGGAATAATACCTCTATTCATTGGAATAGGATATCTGATTGCGGCAAAGTTGGATGCCAAAGGCTCAAACGAAGAAGGGTAATCCACACCTGCTTCAATTCAAGTAGGTCCCATTTGTTGCCGAACATATCCTGAAAGACGGCTACGGTTCCATAGGGTTCAACTCTGGGATCTTCGAGGAATTCAACTCCCATTTCCCGGTACGCCTTGTAGTCGCGGTAAAAATCATCCGTGTGGAGAAAAAGAAATACGCGTCCTGCTCCCTGGTTACCGACCATTTGTTTTTCGTCCTCTGTCTTTGCTTCTGCTAAAACGATTGCAGTCCCTGTTGAGCCTTTGGGAGCTACCAGTAACCAACGTTTTCCTTCTCCCAAGTCCGTGTCCTCAAGTAGATCGAAATTGAGCACTCCCGTATAATAGTCTCGAGCTTCTTGGTAGTTCGGAATGATGAGGGAGATGTAGCCGATGTTTTGCTTCACTTTTTCAGTAGGTGCTTTTGGGAATTGGGAATGCGGTCATAGCGGAGCTCTCCACCAATGAGTCGCATGAGCTCTCCACTCTTCTGAGCCTCATCGGTTAATAAGAATTCAACTTCGGGAGCAGGAAAATCAGGAATTTGGTCCTCCGTTTGGTCAAAGAGTTTCTTTAAGCGTTTCACAACATCCGGATAGATTTCAGCTACGTCGATCTGTTCGCCGGGATCAGTTTCCATATTGAACAGCATCATCGCCTTGGGTTCCACCCCTGTTGATATGCCCGGATATTCGGTCGGGTCTGGTTGTTCAAAAGGAGCTATTATCGTAACCCCGTCCGGAGCTCTTCGATTGAGCCGTTTTCTCGCTTCTTCCGGTGGAAGATCGACCATGTTTACAGAGCCTGGATTGCGAACATGCAGCTTCCAGTTTCCAGAACGAATCATGGCCAGATTGGCTCCGCTCATTCCGAAAATAGCTTCATGAGGACTCGGATGACTGCTGTCCTTTAGCATGTTTAGAATGGACATCCCATCAATCGTTCGGTCCGTCGGCACTGGAATTTGAGTTAGATCGCAAATAGTCGGAAGAATGTCGATCGTCGCTGCCGGGTGATGATTGACTACTCCCTGTGGAATCGTTCCAGGCATGTAAGCGATCACCGGCACGCGCAATCCACCTTCCCAGGTTCGCCCTTTCATGCCACGTAATCCAGCGGACGAACCTCCGTAAAAAGGTCCGTTGTCTGATGTGAAAAGGACGAGGGTGTTTTTTTCTAAATTGAGCTCCTTCAGCCCGTCAAGAATGCGACCAACTGAGAAGTCCAACTCCTTAATCACATCCGCATACAAGTTGTCTGGTGTGTCCGGTGTATAAAAATTATCCGATACAGCGAGCGGCTTGTGCGGCATTGCCATAGGCAAATATACAAAGAAGGGTTCATCTTTTTTGCGTCGGATGTAATCCAGGGTCAGGTCGGTGTATAGTTGCGAAAGCTTCCCTTGAAATACAGGATATTCAATGACTTCCTCATTCTTAACCATTTGGACGGGGAACATATCGTTGGAGTAAAGGATGCCTTGATACTCATCAAATCCCTGAGTGCGTGGTAGCCATTGTTCACGGTGCCCCAGGTGCCATTTCCCAAACATCGCTGTGCCGTATCCTTGTTCCTTCAATACCTCTGCTATGGTGATCTCGGAGGACGGCAGGCCGATATTGTTTTGTCCAGCATCGGGTGCCGGGTTTCTAACGACACTATGTCTGAAAGGATATCTACCTGTCAGGATCGTTCCTCGTGACGGCGCGCAATAAGGTGTCGGCACATAAAAGTCGGTCAGCATGGCACCCTCCCTTGCCATGCGGTCGAGTCTTGGAGTTTCGAATGGACAATTCTTGTTAAAAATCCCTACGTCGCCGTATCCCAAGTCATCCGCGAAGATCAGAATGATATTGGGCTTTCCTTCATTACGGTGGCTGCTTGCTGAAACCTTGGGGAGGTTGGCGCTTAAAATGGCGACAATGATGCCCAGTATATTAAGAATTCTTTTAGTATCGTTTTTCATTAACGGGGTGGGTAGGAGGAGAAGTAGGGTGGAATAAAATACGTTCCTGGGAGAATGGTCAATGTCCGGTAGATTATTAAAATTGAGTTCCTTCAATGGTTAAGAGTCGATAGATGTTGGGGATAAAGTATAGTAACTTATAAGCTCATGAAAGTTGATCGAATTTTTGAAACCATTCTTTATTCCGAGGATTTGCCATCTGTGAAATCATTCTACGAAGGTGTGTTGGGCTTAACCCTGATTAAGGAGTCTTCGCTCTTTCTTGTCTTCCGGTTGCCAGGCAGTGTGCTGCTAATTTTTAACCCAAAGGAAAGTTTGGTCAAAGATCGAGGTATCCCTCATCACGGTACGGCCGGTGAAGGGCATATCGCATTTGCTGCTTCATCTGATTCGATTCAGAAATGGAAAGATCATTTTGAAAAGTTTGGCGTCGAGCTCGAAAAAGAAGTTCCCTGGGAGGCTGGATCACATAGCTTGTATGTCCGCGATCCTTCCGGCAATAGCGTGGAAATAGCACCACCTACTTTATGGGGTGGAGATTGGGATTTTTAGACCGACTTTAACATGTAATTCCCCGTGGTCTCTGCCGCGGGGTCGGTGACTGATAGGAAGTTTGAGCATTCGAAATCGGCAGCGAGCTACCTCCTACAGTTGTATTTGCGATACGAAATGTAGGAGGTAGCTTGCTGCCGAGCATACCATCAACGATGTCCGCTCAGTCTTTTGGAGAAAATGAAAATGATAAGTAGAATGCGAACATCTGGTGGGATGTTTTAAGCCTTTCATACCCTGTGGTTGTTGTTCGCTTCGCTGTCGGCCAAGGCCTCGGTATTGCCACAGGGTTTTGATTTATATCTCAGAGAGATCCACCTGACGATTTTCATGGTAGGATTTGGCTGCCGCCAGGGCAATTTTCAAAGCTTCAATTCCATCGTTGACCGTGATCGATGGATTTTTATTGTTCCGGACGTTATCCACGAAATCTGCTAGTTGATTAACATAGGCTTTTTCAAATCGCTCATAAAATCCAGGCACTGTATCGTGAGAGATATTGTTTTCTTTCATGACCCGAATAGGAGTCTCTTGGGTATATCCCATCTGGAGGGTTCCTTCAGTTCCAAGAATTTCAGCCTGGATATCGTAACCGTAGATCGCGTTGCGGGAAAGATCTACCGCACCCAGTGTGCCGTCCTCGAAATACATCGTTACGATCGCGTTATCGACATCGCCAATCTCTTTCATTTCTGGATAAGCAAGCACACCGGCAACCGTAAATACACTTTTAACCTCGCCCATCAAAAAGCGGGCAATGTCGAAATCGTGAATGCCCATATCTACGAAAAGGCCGCCACTGTTTTCCGGTCTCAAGAAGTCTAGTTCTGGTCGGACACGGTCACGGGAGGTAGCCTTGTATTGCACGCGTTTTCCAATGACACCTTCTTCGATTTTCTGTTTTGCTGCAATATAGGCGCTGTCGAAGCGGCGCATAAATCCCATTTGGAAGAAGGCTCTCGTTTCTTCCATCACGTTTTTAATTTCAATACATTCAGCGATGCTAAGGGAGAGTGGTTTTTCGCAGAAAATTGCTTTACCTGCGCGAGCAGCGTCGATCGCAACTGGCTTGTGGAGGTTGGTGGGTGTGACAATGACGATTGCCTCTACCTCATCATCCGCCAACAGGTCTTTATAATTTTGATACCAACGTTTCGCGCCGTATTGTTCTGCTACTTGTTTGGCTACCTCTTCGCGCACATCTGAAACAGCCACGAGATTCGCATGCGGTAACCGGTTAGCGCAATAGTTGGTATAAAGGCTGCCAAGGCGACCGAGGCCAATCACTCCGATATTCACTTTTTTATTCATAAATTCCAGATTTCTCTTAGGTGTCTATTTTCGATCGATTCCATTTAAAATTCCTTACACTCCGCTATATGCGTTGAACCCTCCGTCCACCGGGATAATTACACCCGTAATAAATGCAGATAACTCCGATAGCAGAAATAGGGTAGGGCCGATGAGCTCATCCTGATGTCCAAATCGGTGCATGGGGGTGAGTTGAAGTACGCGACGATAACGGTCGGTTAGTTCGCCGCTTTCGTCGTAGGCCAAAAATTTTAATTGCTCGGTCAGGAAAAATCCTGGTGCGATGGCGTTTACCCGAACGCCTGTTTTGGCCAAGTGCACTGCCAGCCATTCCGTGAAATTACTCACAGCACATTTGCCTGCTGAATAGGCCGGTATTTTTGTCAAGGGCCGGTAGGCATTCATTGAAGAAATATTCAATATGGTTCCTTTTCCCTGTCGAACCAATAGCTGTCCCAATATTTGAGAAGGGAGAACGGTTCCCATGAGATTTAGATCCAGCGTGCGGCGGAATTCATTTTCCGGAATATCGAAAAAGGACCCTTTTAGATCAGGAGCATCCTTTTCAATCTGTTCGATTTCAGTAGACGCTTTAGGGCTATTTCCACCAGCACCATTAATCAGGAAATCCAGCTGACCAAAATGATTAACCAAAGCATCACGCGCCTCCTCAATGGAGGATTTTTCGAGTACATTGCAGGCGATGCCTGTGCTCTTGATTGCATGTGTTTCGGATAGCTCTTTCGCCAGAGTCTGAGCCTTTTCAAGGTCGAGATCCAGTATGGCGATATTCATGCCAACTGATGCTAACCCGTGAGCGAGTGCGTGACCTATGACACCGGCTCCGCCGGTAATCGCCACGGTTTTGTTTTTTAGATCTTCAAATGGTTTGTCCATAATTCCGAGAGAAAGAGTTGGAGGGAGATGAGTTTAACCTGCTTACTTTCTCCATACGTCTTCATCACCGAACCATCGTGAGGTAACCGTTTTTTCGCGGGTAAAGAATCGAACGCCGTCACTCCCTTGAATGTGAAGGTCACCAAAAAAGGATTGGTCCCATCCACTAAACGGGAACATCGCCATGGGCGCAGGGACTCCCACGTTAATACCAACCATACCTGCTCTTACCCGGTGTTTGAATTCGCGCGCGGCGCTGCCCGAGGTAGTGAATATTGCGGTACCGTTTCCAAATGCGGAAGCGTTGGCCAATTCCAATGCTTCTTCCAGGTTGCCTGCTCGCAAGACACTGAGGACGGGACCGAAAATTTCTGTCCTGGCCAAAACGGATTGTGGTTGAACATCGTCGATAATCGTCGCTCCAAGATAAAAGCCGTTCGGGGCTTCGGAGACTTTTAGTGAGCGTCCATCATTCAAGATCTTGCCGCCTTCATCTCCGCCTTGGGTAATCAATTCTGTTACCCGATCGCAATGTTCACGAGTTATGACTGCACCCATCTGAGGTTGAGGGTCGCGGTCGGTGGGTCCGACTTTCAGATTGCGGGCGGCTTCTACCAGCTCCGGAAGCACCGTTATAGATGCATCTCCAACGCAGACCGCATTTGCAATTGCCATGCAACGCTCACCTGCACAACCAAAAGCTCCTCCCATGATTCCATCGACCGAGTTTTTAACTTCGGCATCGGGCATGATGATGACATGATTCTTTGCCCCGCCGTTGGCCTGTACCCGTTTGCCGTTTTTTGTGCCGGTTTCGTAAATGTATTTTGCCACAGGCGTTGAGCCGACAAATGAAATCGCCCGTACGGCTGGGTGGGTGAGTAGGGCATCCACACTTTCCTTTCCGCCGTGGACAAGATTGAGGACTCCCTTCGGAAGTCCTGCTTTGTCGAGAAGTTCTATTAGGCGGATGGCCGTCAGCGGAACTTTTTCACTTGGTTTAAAAATGTAGGTATTGCCGGAAGCGATTGCCAAGGGGAACATCCACATGGCGATCATTGCAGGAAAGTTAAATGGAGTAATTCCGGCGCATACGCCGAGTGGTTGACGAATCACTTCACAATCGATGCCGCGTGCGATATTTTCCAGGTATTCTCCTTTGAGTAGTTCGGTTATTCCGCAAGCGTACTCAACACACTCCAATCCCCGCTGCATTTCTCCCCGCGATTCACCGAATGTCTTGCCGTGTTCCATACTGATGATTCTGCAGATCGCATCAAAATCTTTTTCCAATAATGCCCGGTACCTAAAAAGAACTCGTGCTCGTTCCATGGCTGGAGTTTCCCACCAAGCTGGAAATGCATCCTGGGCTGCCTGAATAGCCTGTCCAACCGTAGCAGTATCCGCCAGCGGTGTTTCGGCGATGATCGCACCCGTTGATGGGTTGTGTACCGGACTGGTTGGAAGATCAGACCGGTCGATCCATTCGCCGTTTATGAAAAGAGGGCAGGGTAACAATGTTTCTGTTGAAGTGCTCATGAAAATGTTTTTTTGAAAATGAATTAAATAAGCATGAGGCTGCGAACCACTTTAAGAAGACCTTCATACCCTTCAATGAATTGAGTAATCGTATTGATAGATGCTCCGTAACTGACGAACTCGTCAGGTGTCATCCCGTCTTCGTAATAGGCCTGCTTAAAATCATCAAACTTCATCAGCTCGCTTAAAATAGTTTTGTCCATCGGTTCGTTCAGACTCAACCTGGGAGTTATTTCCGCCTCGTTATACTTCTTCCACCAACCATAAGGAATCGACTGAAGCACATCAGGACCAATGATCTCCGACCATTGTACCTGGTTTCTGTAGGCTGCGGCGAGGAGGGTTGATTTATAACCGCGTTCGCGAAATATTTCTGCGGCGTGTTTGAAAACGGCAACACCTCCCCATTCAAGCGCAGCTGGATCGGCATCGATATGCTTACTTGCGGCTGAACGTTTGAGTTGATCGTCCACGCGACCCACCATGATGGTGATGTACGGATGATTGGCGTCCGGGTTTTCGGCCCGCTTCAAGCCACGTTCTATGGCTTCTGCTGCTGCCACAGCCTGAGCTACAGAAAAAGAAACCGTCACATTTACACGAATACCTGCCGCGGTCATTTCTTCAAATGCAGCGATCCCGGCCTTGGTTGCTGGCGCTTTTATTGCAATGTTGGGTGCCAATGCTGCGAGCTCCTTCCCGTGTTCGACCATGCGTTCGGTATTGCGGTAATACTTCGGATTTACCTGAAGGCAAAGGTGTCCTTTTACGCCGTTTGTTTTTTCGAATACCGGGAGCAATAGTTTGGATGCGTCCATTCCCACGCGCGCAATGAGTTTCCAGGCAATGTCCTCCTCTGAGTCAGAAGGATTGTCTCTTATCAAATCCTTCAGCACAGGAATCCAGCGAGCCGCATCCTGCTTCACGGCTGCAGCCACAATGACCGGGTTGGAGGTTGCACCAACCGCACCGGTTTGAACTGCATCGGACAATTCCTGAATATCGCATGAGTCGTTCCACCAATCGGCGCCCAAATCTTTCATGCGTTGCATGTTGTTCTGACTCGTTGTCTGTGTATCGGACATAATAAGGATTGTTTAAATTTATAAACCAGTTGTTTCGCGAATGTATTTTCGTGCCATTCGCGCATAATCAAAAGGATCGGCCATAAGCGGGTCTTGTTCAGCTTCGACTACATACCAACCGCTATAACCGTTTTCGGCAAGGCGAGCTAGCAGATGTGGATAATCAACCCCCGTTTCGATTTCGTCTCCTGGCACCGTATAAACACCAGCGCGGACCGCTTGACCAAAGGAGAGTCCTTTTTCTCGAACCTCTTGCACCACTCTTTGGCGAACGTTTTTTAAATGCACATGAGCGATACGGTCCAGGTAACGGTCCAGAATGGTTTCAGGATTGATACCTGCAAAGGTCAGGTGCCCGGTATCAAAAAGGAGCTTCAGTTTTTTCGTGTTGGACATCAACGCATCGAGGGAGGATTCCGATTGAACCACGGTTCCCATGTGATGGTGGTAAACGACTGGTAACCCTTCTGACGCTGCCAGGTCGCTTAATTTGTCCAGACCTTGGTAGACCCTTTCCCATTGGTCTTCGGAGATGGTTATCAGGTCGGGACCAAACTTAAGCGGGGCTGATTCATCACCATGAATCGCCTGACTGCTTTCGGCCACAACGACCACAGAAGCATCCATGGACTTCAGGAAGTGAAGGTATTTTAAAAAACTGCTTTCCTCTTCTTCGTACTCTTTCTCTGCGAGATAAGTGCTGTGCCAGCCACCAATGAGTCGCAATTGAAACCTGTTCATCATTGGCCGGAGTTCGTCTGGGTCTTGGGAATATTTGTGACCAACCTCGGTTCCAACGTAACCCGCTTCCTGCATCTGCTGAAAACAAGTTTCTAAAGGAGTGGTTCCGCCCAAGTCTCTGAAGTCGTCATTGCTCCAATTGATGGGATGCACCCCTAGGGGGTTGTTTAGTTCCCGGAATTTATCATGTGTGTTCAATAGTAAAACCTTTGCTTCTTTTTTGCTTCGTTGTAGTTCTCATGCGCCATTTGAACCGGTGGAAGATTAGAGGATCCGGAGACGGGTACTTCCCACCAGGAATAACCGGGAACATTGGATTCTCTGCGAATGGGAACGTAAATCAAAGTGGTCCGGGTTTCCTCTTTTGCTTTCGCCAGAGCCTCAATAAAAGATGCTTCGTCCTCTGCCCTGAATACGATCGCTCCCATACTCTTGGCGTTTGCGCAGAAATCAATTTCCACGAACTCTCCATCCAATCGATTGTTTTCCTTCTCACGATGACGGAACTCGTTGCCGAATTCGTTTCCACCACAACTGGTTTGCAGGCCGCGGATGCACTGGAATCCGTGATTATCCAATAACACGATGGTAATTTTCAGGCCTTCCTGAATGGAGGTTACAATATCCTGGCTCAGCATCATGTAGCTCCCATCACCGACCAACGTATAAACTTCGCGATTGGGGTCCGCCAATTTCACGCCCATGGCTCCGGCAATTTCGTAACCCATGCAGGAGAAACCGTATTCGGAATGATAATCCATGGCGTCTTTGCAATTCCAAAGCTTGTGAATGTCGCCGGGAACTCCGCCGGACGCGTGAACGGTGGTCGAGTTTTCATCACCAAATTCATTAAGGATGTGAATGGCTTCACTCTGGTAGAGAAGCCCTTCCTCGTTTTTCGGATGAACAATGTCTTCACGTGTTGTGTTCCAGCTCGATTTCCAAGCAGAGATGTCCTTGGCGTAGCTTTCAGGAATTGAATGACCATTCAGTGCGTCTGTCAGGTCCTCAATGATGGCCCTGGCGTCTCCCACCATTGGAAAGGCACCGTGTTTGTGAGCATCCATGGCGTGAACATTGATGGCAATAAACCGGACGTCCGGGTTTTGGAACTGCGATTTCGAGGCGGTGGTAAAATCTGACAAACGTGTACCGATATTGATTACCAGGTCTGCTTCAACAGCTGCTCGATTGCCGGCGGAATTTCCGGTGGCTCCCACGGATCCAAGGCACTGCGGATGACTTTCCAGCAACGACCCTTTGCCGGCTTGAGATACCACCACTGGAATACCGGTTTGTTCAGCAAAAATTCGTAGTGCTTCTTCTGCTTCGGAATAGTGAATGCCGCCGCCTGCAACAATGAGTGGTTGTTTCGCCTCTTTTATTTGGCGACAAGCTTCCAGTAAGACTTCTTTCCCTACGGGCGTTCGCTGTATGGTGTATACCCGGCGCTGAAATAAATGTTCTGGAAAATCAAAACTCTCGGCTTGAACGTCTTGCGGCAAGCAAAGGGTTACTGCTCCGGTTTGTGCAGGGTCCGCCAACACTCGCATGGCTTCGGGCAAAGCGCTGAGCAGTTGCTCGGGACGATAAATGCGATCCCAATATTTGGAAACCGGTTTGAAACAGTCATTTACTCCGGAGTCCTGGGTGTGCGGATTTTCAAGTTGTTGCAATACTGGTCCAGGAATTCGGCTTGCAAAAATATCTCCAGGCAGGAGTAGAACCGGTAGCCGGTTGACCGTAGCAGTTGCCGCACCGGTAATCATGTTAGTCGCGCCTGGGCCAATGGATGAAGTACAGGCCAAGGTTCCCAATCTACGTCGAGCTTTGGCAAACGCGGTTGCTGAGTGAACCATGCATTGTTCGTTTTTGCCTTGGTAAAAGGGAAGTCCGTTGCCGCCATACTCCTCCAAAGCTTGACCGAGGCCGGTCACATTTCCGTGTCCAAAAATGCCGAATACACCATTAATCAGACGGTGTTCCTGGCCATCACGGGCTACGTATTGGTTTTGTAGAAATTTGACGATGGCTGCGCCAACGGAAAGTCGTTCGGTTTTCATAATTAGTTGTCTTTTTTGGGTTCCCAACCTTGGTTGGCTGCATCCAGGGTCCAGGCATGATCAGCCGTAAATTCAAATCCGGTATAGGGATTATTTTCCAGGTGACGGATCACCCATAAATACCACATGCCATAACCGGGCGCCGAAACCTGGGCATGATCCAGTTGAGGTGGAATAATCATGGTGTCGTTTTGCTGGACCTTAAAAACAGCATCGCCCAGTTCTGCGTGTCCATACCCTTGCGGTTCTGTAAATCGGTAATGGTAGATTTCTGGCTGGTCGTGGTGATGGGGTGGGTAGCTGGACCATTTCCCTGGGTAGTTGACGACTTCTCCAATAACGAGGTTTGCCTCGGGGTTGGTGTCGTAATCGAAAATCAAGCGAACATTTCTCAGGCAGGCATTCTGAACCAGGCCGGCACCACGGTATTCAGGAGATAAATTATCGGGAGTATAAATGCGGGGAGTAAGTTTCCTGTCATTGGTGGTTCGCGTTACAGCCCATTCCACTTCCTTGCTGAGAGGCACAATAGATAAAGGAGTATCAGGGCCGACGTGGATAGCCGTCGGGGCCTCGTCGAAAATCGACTCCCGTTTCAATACCAGATTCTGGTCGCCCGCACTGACTTGGGCCTCGCCTCTGATCAATACCCAAACCGACTCTTTTGCATGTGTTTCTTCAACAGGCTCATCCGGACCATGAACCAGAATACCGAAATCCATCTGGGTATCCAATCCGCCTGCGCTTGTATCACCTGCTTCGGTTATTTTTGTGTATCCTTTTCCGTAACCTTCGGTAGGCCTGGGGACTAAATGGGATGTTGGACTGTTTGGGGAGTTTTGCATAGAAGAACTGATGAAATAAATTTACACTTTCCTAAGGGTCGTTGACTAGGAAATCTTTTAGTCGGGCCAAATTATTAAAGCCTTTAACCATGGTTAATCAATTTGTCCCGACGAATTCCAGCAGCATGGGATAGAACTTATAGACAGCTGTATTGTAAGCCATGGCAAGGAGTAGGACAAACCCGATACCGGCTACTGTGTTCAATCCTTTACTGTTTTTGTAATCCCCCATGATATCGGTACGATTTGTCAGCCACAGTAAAGTGCCTGCAACCACGGGTGAAGCAATCACGACCGCCGCTTGAGCGGCTACGATGGCGGCGACTGGACTGACTTGGGCTTTGATGGCATAAAGCGCAACGCCCATCCCGGTGAGGAGGACTACACCGGTCAAAATTCGCGGAATTTTTTCTTGTGGAGTACTTCCGAGATTGAATCCGTCGGACAGAATGAATCCTCCAATCATGGAATTTACGATGAAGGATGAAAACGCTGCTGAAAATAATCCAAGGCTGAATATGATCCGGCCTTTTTCACCGAATAACGGATAAAGGGAATTCGCAACATCAGCTGGAGAGTTAAGTTCTTTTCCGCGCAAAACAGCTGCCGCAGTTATCATTAGCATCAGGGTGATCAAGGCCATGATGATGGCTGAAACCCGCGCATCTACCATGCCAGCTTTCAAGTCCTTAATTTGCCAACCCTTGAAACGAACCAGGTAGGACTGATAGTAAGCCGCTGATATCACAAAGGTCGTACCGACAAGTCCGAGCAAAGGCAGGCCGATTTCTGAAAGGCCAGATGGGACAAAGCCAACAACCAGCTCACCGACGGCCGGTTTTGCGAAAAACAGATTGACCGCGAAGGAAACCAACATGAGGCCTACGAAACAGGTCATTAACTTTTCCAGTGCCGAATACAAGTTGCGGAATCCAAACACAAACGCCAGCGCAACAGCGTTAAACAGGATAACCCAGTAGTCACCTTCCACGTAGGTGGAGATGGCGGCATGTACGCCTAAATTATTTCCGAATTGGAATCCGGCCGATATGAAAAATACACTTAGGCCAATAAGAATCGCCAGCCAGCTTCCCGCGTGCTTTCGAACAAGGTCACCGTTTGATTGTTGTGAAACGACTGCCAGTTTTGCTCCTAGGGCCGTGTAGGTGAGCATAAAAATTACTGCCAATACGACGACCCAGGATTTTGAATAACCATCCGCAGCCCCCACTTTGGAACTGGTTAAAATACTCCCAGGACCAATTACCACGCAAGCGGTCACCAAACCGGGACCAATAGAAAATATCCATGATCGTTTATTCTGCGAGGTTTCGTGGTCGGGTTTTGCATTACTGCTCATATCAAATACTGGTGGTTGTAGGATAATGGAGGTACGAAAACAGAACGCCGGGAATTACCTATTTGCAATTGCAAATTGTAGAACCCTTCCCATGGGTGTTATTTTGAAAGATGTCAAAATCCTTGCCAGCGGATTCACCGCAGAAATAGTCATCCTTAATTTTTTGTAGGAGCAAATTTAGTCGCGACTCATACATCACCCCCTCAAGTCGCTCCTACACTTTGGCAAACCTCCCGTTTCTGACATCAATTGTACCGAGGTCTTGACCGACAACGAAGTGAAAAACAATCACATCCTGTTTCCCCAATCCGAGGTGACATTGTAAAATATGGCTGTGAGAACCTCGCCGGGATTTAAAATCGCAAAAACACCAAACGCTATCGGCCTAGATACAAATCTCGGCCTTTAACCAGCGACTCCATCTTACGATTGGCAATAGAGCGTTTAAGCATCCAGAAACCACAATCAGGGTGAACCCAACCAATACGTCCTGCGCCTACATATTGAGCGGCCTTTTCGATTCGGGCCGCGACTTCATCCGGTGATTCGACGTGGTTGACCTTAATGTCGATGACCCCGATCCCCAGTTTTATTTTAGGATCCACTTCCTTCAATGCCTCCAGGTCATTCTCGGGTCTATGAGCGAGTTCCAATACCAGGTGGTCGGTGTGCAAACCATTGAGGAAATCAATAAGTAGTTTCCAGCCGCCTGCCTGAATAGTCTGACCTCCATAGTTTCCGAAGCAAAAATGCACCGCCTTTTGTCCCTTCACCTTGTCAAGAATTCGGTTGATAGCTTCCTGGGCGATCGGAGCATTCTCAGGACTGCCGGGCACGTTGGCTTCATCGACCTGAACACACGCACAGGGAAGTTCACTTACCTGGTCAGCTAGTGCGTCCGCAATGGCCAGTGTAAGCTCACCCAGATCACCGTAATGATTATCCAGAAGTGTGCGTGCCAGCATGTATGGACTGGTGAGGGTAAACTTCAGGGGTCCGTTTGCCACCGCGGCTGATCGTGTGCAGGCTTCCAATAAATCGAGCGTGCCTTCTCCGATAGGTCCGCGCACCACACCCGCTGGTTTGAAGCGGAAGTTCATTTCCTGCTTCAACCTGAATGAGCGAGCATCCGTCAGTCCAATCTGGGTATCAATACACCCCAGACGGGAAATGAAATATTCGATCATGCCGTTGGTGTCGGGATGGTTTACATCAAAGCGGTAAAGTTCCCCATCCGTTGGTAAGTCGATGCCGTACTGCTGTTGTGTATGAATGACGACCGCCGTTGCATCCAGGACAGACTGTTCGCTTGGCAGGGCTGCGAGCCAATCAATAGGGCTGTAAGAACCTACAGTAGTGGTAAGGATCTCCGGAGTTGTCGGAAGGGTGGTTGAATAGCTCATAGGGTAATCGAGTGTTTTGGGAATAAATATACCTGCATATCAAATGCTGGATTTAAGAGTTATGATTATCATGGATGCCCCGGGAATTATCAATTCATAGATCGGGTAATATTCATTGGTGATTCGGGCAATTTGAAAACGTCCGACTCTGCTTCAGTCTTTGAAGTGGCTTTGATCGGTGCCAAATGGAGTGTTCAGCAGGTCCTTCATATTTAGATTACCGTTTCTGATGTTCAGTCGAACATAGCCGCTTGCATCCTCGGAATAAATTTCAGGAAAACTTTCCAGGGCTTTGGATTGAATATCCCGATCGAAAAAGGAAAGACCTTTGAAGTAATGATGCCCGTTTCTTTCGATGCTTTCGTTGCCCAGACAGGCTTGTACGACCAAATCCTGGTGGTTCGCTATGGGACCAATATTTCCCAAATCCTCTCCGCTCATTAAATAGCGTTCGTATCCGGCCATACGGTTTCTCAAGTTGATGCTTGCCCGATTGAGGATTCCTTTAAAAACCCCTTTGCAATTTTTGTGGCTCGTCCCCCGGTAGCCAAGTTCCAGGGCTCGAGGCATCGTATCAAGGGTTGCATCTGATTCATCAATGATGATGGGAGGCGCATCTTCCCAGGAGTGCAATGCTTGTCCAATTTCATCAGTCAATGCTATGTCCCGGTGAAACGGTTGTTCAATAAAAAGTAGGTGATCGAAGAAGGCCTTCATTCGATCGGAGCTTTGGATCCCCTTCCAAAAGTCGGCGAGTGAATCCACATCTTTAAATTGTTCATTTCCGTCGAGGGAAAAAGCGAACTGCTCCAGTTTCATTTGAGTGAAGAGTGCTTCTATGGATTCCAGGCGTTGCATGTCCTGCTCAAGCTGGCCATTCACTTTGATTTTAAAATGGGTTACTCCATAAAACGCTATGCAGGCCTCCAGAGATTGGGGCAATCCATCGTGGATACGTTCTTCCTTTGAAATTTCATTCTCGAACAAAAAATCCACCATGCCGACTGTGTGTCTGACGATAATTGTTTTCAAAGGAGGAGGGAGCAGGTCCTTTACCTGGTAGCCCGCCAACTCCGGTCTCAGCTTATCCCAGTGTATGCCGAACTGATTTGCGTGCAGTAAGGTAGAAAAGTTTTCCTTCCGGAAACGGCAAAAAGCATCAATTAACGCTCGTTCAATCAGGGACGTCCCGAAATGCGCGAGCAAAGGCGGGATCAGGTTCTCAGTCGCCCAAACCGCCTGTTGTTGATAGAGCTGGTACCAAAATGAAAAAACGCTTTCGTCTGCTATTGTTCGGGCATGCTGACTGGCTTTTTCGATAACCATCAGCATGTCATCGATCTCTTCAATGGGATCCTTTTCAGGGTCTTTGGTAAACCACTTGGGCGGCAAATGATCGGCGGAGATTCCTCGAACACGTTGCCCCGAAAAACTTGCCTCAATCCGAATAAAAAGGTGAGGAAGATGAGTCAGGGTGACTATCCCGTATTTGAAGGGCATACGGGTCGATAGGTCGTGTCGTTCTACATCGACCGAATGAATGCGGATTTCCATCCTGTTCAAACTCTAGTGGAATCGAAGGCGTATCAAGATGTTTAAAAGGATCGAAAAATCTTTTAAAAAATTTGGTCTCTGCTCTTCGAGCAACGGTACCCGGCGCGGGGCTTGTCTTGGAGGAGGGGTAGCGACTGACGAAAATGAAATCACAATCTGCATTGGAAATGCTATCGCATAGAAAACCGAAAGCCTTTATAAGCTTATCCATACTCGGGATTATTGAGTCCCAATTTCCTTTAACCGCTATTTTTACTATGACCTGGATCGACATTGCAGTTCTCATTCTCTACTTCGGCGCCATGGTTGGAATCGGCATCTGGGCGATGCGGCGAATCAAAAATCAGGAGGATTATTTCATGGGCGGACGCGGTTTCGGAAAGCTGCTCCAAACCTTTGCCGCGTTCGGTGCTGGCACTGGTGCTCATGAGCCGGTTACGGTCGGACGGACGGGTTGGACGAGCGGATTGAGCGGTGTGTGGTCTGCGCTGATGTGGTTGTTCGTAACGCCGATTTATTGGATCACGGGCGTCTGGTACCGGAGAATGCGCCACTTGACCTTGGGCGATTGGTTCGTCGAGCGCTACGAGTCAAAAGCGATGGGAGCTGCTTACACGGTCTTCGCCATTATTTTCTACATGACCTACCTTTCGACCATGTTCTCCGCAATCGCCAAGTTTGCGGTCCCGTTGCTCGGCGTCGAATCTTTGTTTGGTGTCGATCTTCAATATACCATAATACCTGTGATTGCCGTCGTAGTAATCATCTACGGCGTGCTCGGTGGCCTAACCGCTGCTTATTGGACGGACCTTATCCAGGGAATTTTTATTATCATACTTTCGGTTCTGCTGATTCCATTCGGGCTTTGGGCGTTGGTCAAAGAATTTGGTGACCCTCAGACGATGGGTTTGTTGGACGGATTCACCATCATGCACGAGCGTGTCTCAAGCGATTACTTCAGTCTCTTCTCTGGACCAAGCGCTGGCGAATTTCCTATCCAATACATCATTTCGCTGACCTTGCTGGCGTTGATCGGTATCGTGGTTCAGCCCCACTTTATCGCAACGGGGGGTGGCTCGGCAAAGAGTGAAGACGCAGCGCGGATTGGCCTGGTCACTGGAAATTTCCTCAAGCGCCTCTGCACTATTGGGTGGGCTATTACAGCGTTGATAGCATTGGCACTGTTGGCGGGAAACGCAGAAATCGCCGCCGACCCGGATCGGGTGTGGGGCGTTGCGGCTCGAGAGATTCTCGGTCCTCTCAACATGGGTCTGGTTGGGCTTATGTTAGCCTGTTTGTTGGCTGCCATGATGAGCTCGGCCGACGCCTATATGATCGTTACCTCCGGCCTGGTTTCACGCAACGTATTCGCGGCCTACATCAATCCCAAGGCATCGGAAAGAACTTACCTTTTTGTTGCCCGGATTACCGGCTTGGTGATCATCGTGGGTGCATCCATCTTCGCATTGACCATGGCCGATGTGTTCGGGCAGTTCAAGCTGGCACTCGAGCTTCCGATCCTCTTTGCCGCCCCGTTCTGGATTGGAATGTTTTGGCGACGAGCCAATCGGGTATCTGTCTGGATTACCATCGGATTTTCGTTCGTTCTTTTTCTGATCTTACCTGGCGTAATACCCTACGTTCCTGGAATAAAGACGAATCCAGACTTCACCATTACAACAAACATTGTGACCACGACTTTCACACGCGAAGCGACACCGGCAGATGTGGCGCAGCGTGAAGCCTGGGAAGCCAACCATGTTGGTCATGAGCCCCCAGTCGCTGTTGCCGGGTTGCCCATCGAAATAACCATCCGATCGGGTGGCCAATCAATTTTCTGGCAGGGTGGAGTGAACCCCCAGAGCCAGCAATCCCTGAAGACGATCTCGAAAGGGGAAGAAAACGGAAAGCAAATTCTTGTCCAACAAAACGACTCCCCAATGATCGGCACTGGCGACTTCCGCATCGACTTCCTTTTCTACCAATGGCTTGGATTCGATCTGGCTAATGCCTCAAAGGCGACCATTGAAACGCTACGCCTGCCGACCCGGCTGGTTCTGCCATTTCTTGTGCTTATCATCGCCAGTTTTTTCACTCCTCGAAACACGAAGGAGGCGCTTGATCGTTACTACGTAAAAATGAAAACGGAGGTCGACCCTGACCACCATTTGGACAGGCAAAATCTCGAAAAATCGTACCAGAATCCCGACCGGTTCAATGATCGTCTCCTTTTCCCCGGTACAGAATTTGAGTTCGTTAAACCGCGCCCGAAAGACTACATCGGTTTTCTTGCCTCTGTTGCCGTTTGCTTCGTAATGGTTGGAATCCTTCTCTGGTTGGCCAGCATCGGTGCCTGATTATTTGCTTTTTCTTTCTTACCTGCTGCTTCCGATGTATAAACAGCGGGAACAAAGACCAACGACCGTCTTCCTTCTGGTCCGTTAATAATTGGTTCTCTGTCCTTTCTTGATACGTGCGACAAAGCAGTCGTTAGTATTCATTTGGATATTCATGGATTAGCCGAGTGCACGATTTGGCCGTTCAGATAAGTCCGCGTGACTGTTATCTCTTTTATTTCGTCAACCGGACAAGTCAGAATATCACGGTCGAGAATGACAAAATCAGCCAGCTTTCCCGCCTCAAGGGAGCCGGTACGTTCCTCCTGGAAAAGTAGGAAAGCATTATTCATGGTGTAGAAACGAATCGCCTCCATGCGGGTCAGCGCCTGTTCGGGATGAAGTTTGCCTTCATAGTCGCGCGCCTTGCGTGTAATCGCAACCCACATGCCAAGAAACGGATTGTAGGGATTCACCGATCGAAACGATCCGATCTTTTGCATATGGTCGCTGCCTCCACCGACCATGACGCCTGCATCGAATAGGCTTCTCAACGGTTGGAAGTAGGCCATTCGATCGTAACCAAATTGTGTGGAGAGCGTGCGCGTATCCAGATAAAGCCACGCCGGTTGGATATCGGCCGATATTCCTAAACGAGCCATGCGGTCGACCGCTTCCTGACTCATGAAATTGCTGTGAGTGATGTTGGGCCGGGTTGCACGAATCGGCGTTTCCTTGGCAACCGTTTCGTAGGCGTCAATCAACGCATGGACGGCGCCGTCTCCTACGCTGTGAGCAGTGAATTGCAGACCATTCTCCACGCAAGTCCGTACTGCAGGGATAAGCTTTTCGTCGGTCATAAAGCGGATTCCACGGTATAGGGGATCGTCGATACCATAAATTTGACTGACACCCCACGGTTCCCGCAAGTAAGCGCTTCCGGTTAACATACCACCGTCCAGAAACATTTTTACCCCGACCGTTTTCAGCATGGAATCGCCATCCTTGAAAAGTGGTTCCTGCGCGATTTGTTTTATTTCTCCTTCGATGTCTTCAATCGATCCTGTGTACCCAACATGCCGTGACATAGAAACGCGCACGGTTAAATCGCCTTGATCTCTCATCTTCTTGTATAATGCCATGGAGTCTTTTGATGTGCTCCGGTCAGCAATACTTGTAATTCCCACCGAATTGTAATCCGCAATCAACAGACGAAACCGGTCATAACGGTCCTGGTCGGTCGGAGTTCTGCCTGTCGAAGGAATATCAATTATGCTGCCCCAGCCTCGAATAATCCCGGTCGGTTCACCCGTACCTGGTTGTTTCTCGATCTTACTTCCGGGAGGTGCCTCAAAGTCTTTGTCGATTTCAAAATGCTCAAGTGCCAGCGAATTCATCGATGCATCCGGGCCGGTGCGAAATATTACCGGATTGTGTGGCGCTGCCAGATCAAGTTCTGCACGTGTGGGATAACGTTGCTCATTTAACCGCGTGATAAAAATCTGCTCCAAAACGATC
The DNA here is from genome assembly GCA_027622555.1 of Verrucomicrobiota bacterium. Taxonomy (NCBI): domain Bacteria; kingdom Pseudomonadati; phylum Verrucomicrobiota; species Verrucomicrobiota bacterium. Next base: position 65,679 of record JAQBYJ010000004.1, on the reverse strand, counting down.
CACCCTTTATCTGCAACTGTCCCAGCCTGGAGTCTGACGTAATCCAGGACATCCTGAATTGTGTGCATCTCTGGCAATTCATGATCGAATTCGAACATACTCGCGCTGGTCGGGTGTGTGTGGGAGTCGATCAATCCCGGCAACACTGCTTTGCCCTCAAGATCGATCACCTCGGTAGCAGAATCTTTAAGGGCCAATACCTCAACGTTGCTGCCAACTCGCAGAATCTTGTCGCCTCGAATTGCCATCGCCTCGGCGAGAGTATCATCAGCGTTAACTAAAACTACCTTCCCGTTATAAACAATGAGGTCGGCTTTTTGTGAATTTGAAGAACAGCCCGAGAAAAAAATCAGGATGAGCGGTGTTGTCAGGAGTGACAAAGTTATTAACCAAGGTCGTAGTTTCATATTAAACGTCTCGTTGCAGATGGCAAATTTCATGGGCGTATTTAAATTGATAGCGTTCATTAGCTGAGTGCGTTGGGCCCCACTGCCCCAAACCGCATTGAATAATAGTGCGTCTCCACAATGGCGCGATCTCCACTTTCTTTGGCTCGCTTCCAGACTCCGGCCATCATGCTCTCAACGCGGTCCTTGTGCTCGGGTTGAGCAGCCAGGTTGTCCATCTCCGTCGGATCATTTTTGAGATTATACAACTCATCAAAATCAAAACCGTTGAAGACAAACTTCCAGTCACCTTCCCACAATACACGCTGACACAATGGAAAGCGAGTGCCGTGGTACTCGCCGTAGGCAGAATTAAATGCCTCTTCCTTTTCCGTAGGCTTTCGCAAGACACTGGCGAAAGATCGAAAGTCCAAATTCTCAATGACCTGTGCCCCGGCCATCTCCAATATGGTAGGACATAAATCAGCTAGGCTAACGAGCGCTCCGGAGTCGAACCCAGCAGCGATACCTGGTCCGGCTATGATCATCGGCACACGGTAAATTTCTTCGAAAGCGCCAAAGTTGTGCGCGTCAAAACCGTGACTACCTACATAACGTCCGTGATCCGCCGTTGCGATAACTACGGTATTCTCTGCCTGACCCGTGTTCGTCACCCAATCCAGCAGTCTACCCAATTGGGCGTCGACTTCTGTAATCCTTCCGTAGTAACAGGTCAGCGCCATGCGCCACTCATCGTCACTCACTTCCTTGCTGATTGCCCCTTCGCGTTTGTAGAGGTTGGGCTTTCCTGAATAGTCGTCATGTAGATTCTCCGGAAGGAGGGTCGCATCCACGTCGTACTTCTCAAAGGTCTCGCGGCTCACTACCAGCGCTTCGTTTGGTTCGGAAAAGCTCACACACGCGCACCAGGGGTTGCCATCACTTGCGTCGTATTTATCGGAAAGAAAATTCAGTGCCTCATCGACAGTCCGGTGCGCAAAGCGTTTTTCAGGTGGCACGTCAGTAACGCCGTAGTGAAGCACTCGATTATAACCGGCAACCGGTCCTTCAATCCAGCGGGACAGTTCGGGATCCACCGGCAAGCCGCCGTCGTCACCAACTCCCATAAATTTCACATGCTCATCGCTCTTGACCCGGTTCACTTGCCAGCCGAAATCCTCCAGCCGGTTTGTTCGTTCTACGTGCCATTTGCCAAAGTAAGCTGTCGAGTAACCGCTCTCAATCAAGCGCTGCGCAAAATGCAGTTTGTCTGTACGTAATAGACACTGATCCGCGTCCCGACCGTGCTCAACCTCCAGCACTCCGTGATTGTGAGGAAGGAGTCCCGTCATCAAACTGGCCCTCGATGGCGAACAGGTCGGTGTCGAACAATAGGCTCGCCCGAATCGAACCCCGCGGCTCGCCAGTCGATCAAAGTTAGGTGTCAAACATGCGCTGCCTGCTGTCACTGTCGACGACTGCATACCATCGGCAATAAAAAGTATTACATTTGGCCGCTTATTCATGTTCAACGCTGTTTCTTTCACCCAAAAAATGTTAATTTGCCACCCATAGCCAAACGCCGCCGATAATGCCTACCACCATCAGCCACGCGATGAAAAAACCGCTCATCGAACGCCAGGTTGGCCGCGGAATCTCAAAACTACTATGTGGAAAAAATACGTTACGGTCCCCGGGCTTCGCGTCCTCGGGCAGGTGGCAAGGCTCGGTAAGGATTTCGTTAGGCGATACAGGCGTGCGCAGCAGATTATAAAACCGTTCCAGTTTTTCCGCTGCCACCGGTTTGGAAAACAGGCTCACGATAATCCCTGCAGCAAAGCCGGCTGAAATATAAGCCAGCATCTGCCAAGGCAACCAGAGCGTCCGCACCGTCATACCGTTTTGTATGCTTTCTCTGATAAACCCGCTTTCGACCGCCCAGTTAAAGCCGCCCAGCCAATGTCCGAACCACCCTTGACTCGTAATCGTCCAGACCAGCAGCGCGGACAACGTAGCCGCCCAGGCTCCAGCCACCGTCGTTCTTCTCCAGAACACGCCCAGCCAGAAGGCCATTGCCATCATGGCATCTACTTTCCACATCTGCTCGAGCATTTTAACAACACCTTCGGCGGTGTATGCCAAAAGGACGCCGCCGGCTACTACGATCAGAGCTGAAACACGGGCCACCCAAAGGTAATGGGTCTGAGATTTCTCCGGCTTCCAGTGTTGATAAATGTTTCGTGTAAACAATCCGGAGGCGGCGATCATAAACGAGTCGCACGATCCCATAACCGTTGCCAGCAAAGCCGCGATAAACACTCCCAGCATTCCAATCGGCAAAAACTCACGTGCCATCATTCCGTAGACCTGATCCGGATGCCCGACATCCCCTTTATAATAAACAATCGCAGCCAACCCGGTCAGGCACCACGCCACCGTGCAAAACCGTTTGATCATGTTGCCCCCCATGAACCCAACGGCTCCTTCAATCTCCGATTTCCCGGCGGCGCAAGTTCCCATGTTGTGTGGTTGCACGACCACGCCAAGCAGACTGTTTGTCGCGATCACCAGGATGAAAAATACGCCGATTTCGCCCGGTGCTACCAATGAGAGCATGTCGTCCCGGCCCGTTACTTCCGGCAGCGCAGTTCTCAGACCGGACAAGCCGCCTACTGCATTGAGCACCACAGGCAACAAAATGAACGAAAACAAAATCGTTAAAAGACCTTGCACAAAATCCGTTACGATCGCTGCGCTCAAGCCTCCCGCCAAGCCGTAGGTTACGAACATCACTGTCATGATCAGAATCATCCAATCCTCCGGCAGCTCGCCGCCGGAACTTGCTTCGATAATCACTCCCGAGCCTTTCAGCATCATGCCGATCACCATCATGAATTTCGTTAAGCCGACCAGCACGAACAACACCGAAACAGACTGGTCATACCGCGCTTCAAACACATCCGCCGTAGTCATCGCTCGGAAGCGGCGCATCATCGGCGCAATCAGCCAGTAAAACGGAGTGGCGAACAACCACATCCATTGATACCAGATGCCCGACAATCCACTAGTGAAAGTCTTTGATGCCACGCTCACCGCCTGATCCGAATGAGTGCCGGTGCCGAAGCTGTGCATCATCATCATGAGTTTGCCGAACTTCCTGGGCATCACAAATTCCGATAGTGATTTAACTCCCTTGGCTGACCATATTCCGAGGGAAGTGATGCCCAGGAAATAAAGCGCAATTGCTGCGATATCCACGATGTGAAGACCAAACATAATTTATAACCGTTGAGATTTATCGAAAAAGTTCATCGATCGCCAAGAAGGTTGTTATTAAAGAAAAATGTGGGACGGATGCTAACCCAAAATTCAGAAATCGAATCGTCACTGAATTTATTGCGCGTTTGGCGGAATGTAGCTTGCCAGAAGCTGTGCTGACTTTAATCTAAATCGGTCTGGTGGATTGAAGAAAAGTTTTGTCCAACGCAAAGGATCGTGCCCGCTTTCTGGGCGGGTGGAGAGCAGTGGAAGGTGCGCTACGCCTCTCCTATTTTGGGCACTCTTCATTACCATACCCAGTGCAGTGATACGGGAGACAAAGGACTACACGGGGTCGAAGGGCAGGTCGAAATCACACCCCTTTAGGGAGAAATCAAACTGTACCTCCATGGACCCATCTAGGTGGGGCCTAATCAGCGGCACTGCGAGGACGCAGTCGCCCAACCTATTTCGGGTGCAGGGAAAATTACACCCAGCAAAAGGGATGATGAGAGGTTGAGATTGTGTACATTCTAATCTGTCCTGTAAGGTTCACTTTTATATGAGAAGTTTAATCATTCTAGCTACCCTGCTATTTCTTTTTTTATCCATTCAAGCCAAGCCATTGAACGTATTGTTCATTGCCATCGACGATCTGAACGACTGGACCGGTGCCTATGGAGGACACCCTCAGGCTAAGACTCCAAACATGGATCAGCTCGCGGAGCGCGGAACGCTTTTCACCAACGCCCATTGCCAGGCACCAATTTGTAATCCGGCCCGGGTCAGCATGATCTCGGGGCTACTTCCTTCGAACACCGGGATCTATTTTCTGCAACCCGGATTGAGAGGGGCTTCCGAAAATGGCGATGCGGAAACGATGTTTCAGTATTTCAAACAACAGGGCTATTACCTCACAACCCGGGGGAAGATCTTTCATGGGCAATCTCTGCAAGAAGAGAAAAATTCCTTTGACGAAATCGTGTCCGCCACCTTGCCCGTGCCCAGGCCGAAAAAGCAATTGAGCTCGAACACAAATAGAGCCTGGGACTGGGGACCCTGGTTTGATAAAGATGAGGACACGCAGGATTTTCAGACCGCGCTTTGGGGAGCCAATCGATTGAAAGAGCTGGCGGATGAAGATCAGCCTTTCTTTATGGCCATCGGTTTTTCCAATCCGCACGTCCCGCTTTATGTGCCACAGAAATGGTTCGATCTCTATCCTCCTGAAACGCTTGAAATGCCGGAGGTCCTGGCTACTGATCGTGACCAGCTTTCCGAGTATGCCAAAGAACTGACCTGGGGTCACGTCGCACCCAAGCATGACTGGGTTGTGGGAGCCAATGAATGGAAACCACTGGTGCAGTCGTACCTGGCCTGTATTTCTTTTGTCGACCATTGCGTGGGCACAGTGCTGGACGGCCTGGAGCAAAGTGGAGCGCGGGACAACACTCTCATTGTGCTCTGGAGTGATCACGGCTTTCACCTGGGTGAAAAAATGCACTGGGCCAAGCGAACGCTTTGGGAGGAATCAACCCGCGTCCCCATGATGATCGCCGGGCCGGGCCTGCTCACGGACCAAGCGTTATCCAGGCCAGTGGGTCTCATCGACATCTATCCCACCCTGGTGGATCTCTGTTCGCTTCCGGCAAAAGAAGGTCTGGATGGAGTCAGCTTGAGGCCCTTACTAACCAGACCCAATGCTGTCTGGGAGCGTCCAGCCATAACCACGTTTGGACCCAATAACCACAGTATCCGCTCAGAACATTGGCGTTACATTCGCTATGACGATGGCTCGGAGGAATTGTACGATCATCGCAACGACCAGCGCGAACGCGTGAACCTTGCGGCCCGCCCGGAACATCGTGCTCTTATCCGGGACCTCGGCCGATGGATCCCCAAACACAACGCCGCCATACCTCCCGGTAGTAGTGGATCGGGTACGCCACTCTATGCGGAATTCGAAAAAGGTTCGAACCGATGAGGTCCGGAGACCGGGATGAATCGTAATTTCCCGAAGCCAACGGCTGTATATGTATGCCGCGTTGCAATTTATTCAACCCATTCACTGAACCGACATCGACACTGTTGATCGAAGGTAGTCGGATCCAGGGTTTGATCTTGACCGCGACTTCGTCAAATCGCCCCCGTTACCCGCCGGCAATTCATGACAGTATATCTCGAATCACATGACCATGAACATTGGTCAAACGGCGCTCGATTCCATTGTGATAGAAAGTAAGTTTCTCGTGATCCAGACCGAGGAGATGGAGGATGGTCGCGTGAAAGTCGTGAGGGGTGCAGATATTTTCTGTGGCTTTGAAACCGAATTCGTCGGTAGCGCCATAGGAAACGCCTGGCTTCACCCCTGCGCCAGCCATCCAACACGTGAAACCGTAAGGATTGTGGTCGCGCCCGTAGGTACCCATTTGGAACATTGGCATACGTCCGAACTCAGTCGCAAAGACGACCAAGGTGTCTTGCAGGAGACCCCGTTGCTTCAGGTCCTTGAGCAGTCCTGCAACCGGTTGATCGAGGATCTCTCCGTGCACGTCATACTGATCCTTGAGCTCACTATGACCATCCCAATTCAGTTCTCCCCCTGACGCATAGGCACCGTTGAAAAGTTGAACGAAGCGAACGCCGCGTTCGATTAGGCGACGAGCGAGAATGCAGTTATTGGCGAAGTCGGCTTTGAGTTGATTGGAACTGTCCGCTCCGTAGAGCTTTCGGATGTATTCTGGCTCAGACTTAAGATCCACCGCTTCGGGAACGGATAGCTGCATGCGGGCAGCCAGTTCGTAGCTGGATATCCGGGCAGCCAATTCTGAGTCACCGGGGTAGTTAAGTGCGTTTTGCTCGTCAAGAAAGCCAATGGCCTTCCGCGTCGCTTCGTCCGAGGCAGAGCTGATTGTGGTTGGCCGATTGAGATAACGAATCGGTTTTGTGCTGCTGAAGGGCGTACCCTGAAAGGCCGGAGGAAGAAAACCACTGGCCCAGTTATTGGGACCGGACTGTGGATTTCCACGAGGATCCTCAATGGCCACAAAAGCTGGCAGGTCCTGATTTTCAGTACCTAGCGCAAAGTTCACCCAGGCTCCCATGCTTGGGAACCCGTCAAAGGTGAAACCCGTGTTCATGAGATTTTCCGCAGGGCCGTGGGTGTTCGATGTATTTGTCAGAGAGTGAATGAAACACAACTCGTCGGCCATATCGCCGATATGCGGAACAAGATCGGAAACCATCTTGCCCGACTGACCACGGGGGCGAAATTTCCAAAGCGGCTGAGTAAGGTTTCCATTCGGCCCCTGGAAGGATACGAGTTTTTCGTTACCTGGCAGGGGCTTACCGTGGTGGCGAATAAGCTCAGGCTTGAAATCGAAAGTATCGATATGGCTCAGCGCACCGGAGCAAAAGACGACAATCACGTTCTTCGCCTTGGGCTTGAAATGCGGATTGCGGGAGGCGAAGGGCTGTGTTGGGTCTATGATCGGCGAAGCCGCACGGGCGCGCTCTTCAGCCAACAAAGTCGTGAGAGCGATACCGGCAAGGCCTTGGACGGCGCCGGATAGAAATTTTCGGCGATCAAGAAGAGGTCGGGCTTGTTTGGTAAAGTGTTTCATTGAAGAAAAGCAAATTCACTGGTGTTGAAAATGGCACGGCAAACCTGCTCGAGACCATGATCTTCAGCCAAGGCAATCAGCTGCTGACGTTCGTTGAGTGAAGGAGGTCGGGAAAGGGCTAGTGAAAATGCTCGATCTATTTGAGCGTCAAGGTTGTCGCCAACTTCCTGATAAAGGCGCTCGGCAAAGTACGCAGCTTGACGATTAACAAATGGGCTATTAAGCAACCCAAGTGATTGCACGGGCGTGATGGAGCGAGTGCGGTTTGGTTTCATTTGTCCGGCCTCGGGACAATCGAAGGCTCCGAAAATATCGACCGATATCATGCGAACCTTGTGGGCGTATATCATACGCCGCCAACCACTCTCATCGAAGGTTTCCTTCGGCAGGTAGTCCGAGAGTCCGCCGCGTTGATTGAAAAAATCGAATCCTTGCCCACCCATCTCAAAATTCAATTTTCCGCTCACACTCAGGATCGAGTCACGCAGAGCTTCGGCTTCCAAACGCCGTGGCGGAAACCGCCACAACAGTCGCGAGTCAGCGTCCACCGACAGGGCCTCCGTCTGCGGTGAACTGGATTGCCGAAACGTCTTCGAACTAAGAATAAGCCGGTGGAGTTTTTTGAGCGACCAACCCTCGGCGACAAAGGTTCCCGCAAGCCAGTCGAGAAGCGCTGGATGAGAAGGCGCCGCCCCCATGTACCCGAAATCTGAAGACGTTTCGACAAGACCGGTACCGAAGTGGTGTTGCCAGACACGATTAACCAGGACCCGCGCTGTAAGCGGGTGATTGGGTTGGGTCAGATGGTTCGCCAGTGCAAGGCGACGTTCGGCTTCGGGCACATCCGCGGCGATAGCAAGTTCTCCAAGAACTTTGGGAATGTCGGGGAGAACCTCGTTCAGTCGTTGCATGGAATCCCCACGCCGAAGCAGGTAGGTGGCTTCCGGATTCTCGGTGAAGCTTGCCGCGTATACCCGGGGACCAGCCGATAGACGGGCTAGCTCTCTTTCCGCAGAGCGAAGAGCCGCCGTTTTTCTGACAATCAGTTGCGTTTCCTCCTGATCGAGTGACTCAAAATGGACTGCATCAGCCTTGCGCGTGTCGTCGCTTCTGAGAAGACGGTCTCGCGTGTGTGCGACCTCGTGCCATTTATCCGAATCGGGAGGAAGCACTTCAATGACGTAGGCCGCAGGTATGCTACTCCCGCGATGCCAAATAATCCGGTCGATCGTGGCGGATTCAGCAAAATCTACACGGATCCAAGCCGGACCGGTTTCCTTCGAAACCCAGGGAAAGGCCTGACGCTTGTCAATCGAGCCGTCGACCAAATTGTCGAAGTGGCGCGATTGATTAGCCAATGCAAAACTGGAAGCCGATGGTTGAGCACCCTTCTCAGCCAGGGCGACATTGGTGGATTCGATGTTTCCTTCCTTCGTTGACCAAACTTCGAATTCATAAAGCGAAGCCTCCTTTCCATTACCTGTTGCCTCTATCCGCATACGAATGGCCTGAGCTCTAACAGGTAGAATGGAATCCGTGTGGACGTCCTCTATCGCTTTGCGCAAGCCATATTTCTTACGCAACGCTTCAAGTTCCACTTGGGTCGTTTCCAATTGTTCTCTTGCTCTGGGAATATCGGAGGTCCAAGCATCATTTTCTGGTCCACGATGGCGTCGCTCACCGTAGGCGAGTCCGGCGAAGATCGCCTGCATCGAATAGTAATCACTTTGCAGGATGGGATCAAATTTGTGATCGTGGCACCGAGCGCAACCGATGGTGACTCCCAGAAAAGCCTGACCAACAGTACGGACCACTTCGTCTAGCTCGTCCTGCCTGGCGCCCCGCATGGCGGCCTCGTCCCGACCGACTTGGGGAGGAAGATTTGCCGGACCGGCAACCAGGAAACCCAGCGCAGCGTCTTCGCCCACCGTGTCACCGGCGAGCTGTTCAAAAATGAAACGATCATAGGGCAGGTCTCCGTTGAGGGATTCAATCACCCAGTCTCGGTAAGGCCATGCATTGGGTCGCTGGATATTGGTTTCGAAACCCACGGTTTCCGCCCAACGAATGACATCCAACCAGTGCTGCGCCCAGCGCTCACCATAGCGGGGTGATGCCAGCAAGCTATCAATCAGTTTTTCATAAGCACGTGGATCAGGATCGTTTATAAATGTCTCCACTTCCTCCGGAGTCGGCGGCAAGCCGGTCAGGTCCAATGTCACTCGCCGAATCACCGTGCGCCTGCCTGACTCAGGATTCATCACCAATCCTTCTTCCCTGAGCTCCGCTTCGATAAATGCATCAATCGAATCAAGCTCAGTTTCGGAAACCGGTTGAAATGACCACCAGTTTTCATCCGCCTTCGATGCTTCTTTGAGAACCAGGCCTTCGGGCCACTCCGCTCCTGCATCGATCCAGGCAGCCAGCTTCTTCGTTTCCTCTTCGGTCAATGCGTCTCCCTCCTCTGGCATTTCAGGCGCTTCCCCTTCGTCCAGAGGCAAGGTAATCCAATAGAGCATGCTGTCAGCCGCGTTTCCTGGAACCACGTACTCCTCACTGGCCGCCTGAATTTCTTCGAGGGTAGCCATGGAAAAATCGCCCTTCAGCTGGTTCGGGTTGTGACATCCCAGGCACTTAGCTTCAAGAATCGGAGCGATGTCTTGCTCGAAGCTGACTCCGGCAGTTTGATTGGGATCGCTGGCGCCCTCTGCCGCGAACAGACTTTGCCCTACTATAAAGGCAGCAAAAATCAGTCGGCGGGGTATCCTCATAATTTTAATAATGCTCCGATACAATTAAGAGAACATCAAGGCGCAAGGAACGCGCCCGCATAAAAGCTTTAAAGCGCATCCACCATTTCCTGGAATCGCTTGAACGACGTTTGATGATGATCCGCAGCCGCTTTCTGGAGGCCCCAGGTATGCAAGATTACCGGTCCTTTATATCCGATTGATTTCAGGGCTTCCAGCAACTGAGACGAATCGTAATCGCCCTGGGTCAAAGGCTGGATACCGCGTTTCCATCCTTCCGCCTCATTCACCGCATCTATGTCGGCGCCGTTGATCGAAGGCAGTCGAAGCCAGGGCTTGATATTTGCCGCCACTTCATTGAGCCGGTGTCCATTGCCAGCCTTGATTTCATGACAGAGATGGAGCGAAATGAAAAGGTTGTCGCTATCTACTGCTTCAACAAACGGTATGGCATCCTCCGCTGATTCGATGAGGCAGACGTTGCGGGGATCGCCGCCGGACCAATGTGGATAGATAACCAGCTCGACCCCTCCCGCTTTGGTGCGTTCTGCCAACGAGCGCAGGAAGTCTAAGGCCTGCTTGCCTTCGACTTTTTGCCCGCCCCGTACTCGCAGGATAACCCACAGCTTTGCGTCCGATTTCTTAAGGGCCTTAATTACATTATCAAGGTACGCATTTTGCGCAGCGATGTCCTTTTCGAAAGCAATGACGACATAGCCTGCGTATACCTCAAATGCGTCATCGCCGACTACCGATTGATACCGCTCCAGCGTCTTAAGTTCTTTTGGATTCGTTAAATTCAGAACCAATCCACCATAGCCAATCGATTTCAATTCGCTAATCTGACTGGCTGCGTCCTCGCCCAGTCGGGCGAAGTCGAAATTGAAGACCCCGAGGGGATAGGTATCCTGACTCGACTTATCTGCCGCTAAACAGGTAAATGTGAATACAAAAAGCGTGAATGCGGTTAAGGAGATTTTTTTCATTACAAATTCAGAAAAAGAGCCTTCGATTAATGTTTGTAAAATTCCTCGATCGCCGAAGCGGTTGCTTTCCCGAGCATGAGGTAGCCCTCGGAGCTGTAGTGGACGCCATCATCTCCAATGGGCAACTTGCCGGGATAGAAAGTCGTCACGTGGGAGAGCTCCCGACCTAGCCTGTTCTGGGCTGAAATAACGGTGGAAAGGTAGCGCTGTTTTTTGACTACCGGCGTTTCATTTTCGAGTAAGCCATTGGCATCAACGTAGGCCAAAACCGCATCGAGTGCGTCCCCGGATCCTGCAGCCTCAATTTGCGGATTGCCAATGGATGCCTTTACAGAAATCAGCGAAGTAATCAACAGGACGAACAGTCGCCAGTCGTTTTTGTATATAGCTATATTTTTCATTCTATTGTGGACTCGCTTATAGTTACTCCAGATGATCGCCGATGCCATTTCCGTTCTTGTCTGCAACACCGGAGAGAGGATGTTCCACTACCGCCTTCCAGGCGATTTCGCGGAAGATTTTGTCGAGGTCGGAGCTCATGAAGCTTGGGGTCTTGTCGAACTTGATGGGAGCTGAAATGAGTTCAGGGGATTTGCCGTAAAGCGTGGCGTAGAAGACATAGCCCTCCAGGCGATCGAAGCCGGGGCCCAAGTGGCCGCGTTGGTCTGCCCAGATAGAATGTTCTTTTCCGCCAATCACTTTATACAGGCCTTCGACGCCCGGAAGTTCGCCCCGGATGAACCGCTTGGCCGCCTCTGTCATAGCGGCGTGTGTCGGGAATATATAGACTTCCTTGGTTGTTTCGCGCAGCGTTTTCACAAGGCCTGCAAAGGCAGTGTTCGCGTGGGCGCTGAGCTGATCGTAGACTTCGTCGGTGAAGAACGCTTCAGATTCCGGGTTTGCTTTGAGGTTGAAGACCATCTGGACCTGTCCGAGCGCGGGCCAGGCGTCGATGAGAAAATACTTCATGCCGGGGTTGTATTGTTCGCAGAAATCGATCCAGCTCGTGTAGAATTTCGGACGATCACCGCTGTAGGGGCCCCAGATCATCGCCTCCCATTCCGCGTTGGAAATTGCGGCCAGGAGCTTGGGCAGGGGCTTACCGTCAAATTCGAAAATGCCGTTTTCCTGCTCCCACTTGTAGCTCACGCTGCCCGTGCGCCCGCCGCCATTGTGCAAGGAAAGGGGCTGCTCGAAACCAGCGGCACGGGTGATGGCGGGCAAGGTTCTATAGCCGGGCGCGGTAAAGCTGTGGCCCGTCCCCACGATGCGCAGGATGCCGTCGGCTTGCTTGGGAAAGGACAGAGCGTCGCTCGCTTCCGCATAAGTGCGCCCCGCCTCGCCGCGCTTATAAATGGCCATAATCTCTTCAGGCGTTTTGTAACTTACCGCGTTCGGCGGAAATTCATCCTTCTCCCATCCAGGATCGAATACCGGCTGCATTTGCGCGGCTGCCGCCCGTTGTGCATTCGAGAAGGGTGCGGCCGCCACCAGGACGAGGGCCACAAAGAGATAAATGGGGAACTGTTTATTCATGGTTGTTGATACGAAATCCAATGGGTTCTTATTACTGAGAAGGAAGGGGCAAGTCCAAAACATTAACATCAAAAGGACTCCTAGATGGAGCTAAAAAAGTCTGGATTGAAGTTTAGAGGTTTTGAGCATTTCCTGGAAGAGGTTTTGAGTTAGAGAGACGGATGATAATATTGTGCTTTGTCTTGTTTAATTCTTTGTTAGCCTATTTGGCAAGGACGCGCGTGATCCCATCATAGCAACCTTGGTAGATAACAAGCGCAAGCTCTTCGGCTTCCTTCTTACTCGCACCTTCTACATTAAAAGAGCTGTTCCAATTGAGCTTACAGGAATTCTTGCCGGTAGACTCGAGTTTTACCCAGGCCTGGTAATTCCGGAAAGGCATCGGGCTGCCGATGAGTTTGATGATTTTATAGCTGAAAGTCATGGCGTTATCATCGAAATACACCAAACGCTCAACAACAATGCCTCCGCCCGCGTCGTCGGAAATCGTAAGATAGCGAACGGCGCCTCCGTGTTCCAAGCGACTTTCTGGAACGGCTGCGTGATAGTCAGGCAACGTGTCGAAGCCTGCGATCAGATTCCAAACGGCGTCTGCCGGAAGATCGAATTCGTGGGAGGTTTCGATGTGTACATCTTTAGCCATGTTTTTGGGTATTTCCGCGTTTAGGGGTGCCTGGCCGAGTCCCGAAATCATCAAGGCGAATAAGAAAAAGCGGCACAGCAAAAAGTTGGGTCTATGTAAACTCATGGAAAAAGACTGTCTATCGCTGACAAAGACTTCTACAAAAAAGCTCATGCTTGAACGTTCAAACCATGTGCAAATCGTGCTCTTGCGATCGTTCAAGCGGATTTGCGATCCGCAACCGGCGTCACTCCGAATCGTGTGCGATAGGATCGAATAAAGCTGGATGCGTTATTGAACCCGCTTTCGCCTCCGATTTCACTGATGGTCTTGCCGGTGGCTTGCACCAGCATCCGCGCATGCTTCAAGCGATTATCCAGAATCCAATTTCCGGGAGTTTGGCCGGTCTTCTGTTTGAAAGCGCGTTTAAAAGAGGAGAGGCTACGATTGGAAAGTCGGGCGTAGTCCTCAAGACTGAGAGGAGTCAGCACGTTTTCGGAAACGATATACTCGGGGTCGGTGCGTTTCTCGTCGAATATTTCGCCAAAGAAAGCCTTCAGCTCGCCTGCGATGGGCGTGTCGAGCAAGAGGAGTAGCAGCTCGTGTAATTTCATTGTGAGGAGCTGTTCCAGAAAACTTCCCTCGTAGCTGAAGCAGCTCATGATCGTATCACGAAAATGTTCCAGGGCCGGAGACATTTCGAGGATCACCATTTCACTGTTCTCGGGAGAAACCGAGCTGGAATTCGTATCCGAAAGATCGAGACCGAGCCAAAATTTCTGGACTGCTGATTCGTTGAAGAAAATCGATATGCTCTCGTATCTGGAATGGTCGGGCACACTCTCGCAAAGCAGGTAGCAGCCACGTTTAAGAAAAATGGCTTTGCCCGCCTCGACTATGATTTCCTTATCCGGAAAGCGAAACTCCTTCGCTCCCTTGGAAACGAAAATGAGCGTGTGCTCCGTCACGAATATATTGCGCGGCTTTTGTTCGACGCGTTGATGGTATTCGCCGAAACAGAGCCCACCGGCTTGCAGGAAGCGACTGTTAGGTTCGCCAGCAAGATCGCCCGGGATACGGAGTAAGTTCGACGTAGATGAAGTATTCACGGTTTTTCTTTAGGCGGTTTTAGGGTGATTTCTCTTCAGGGAATTTCGCTTCAGAAGTGTTTATCCGAGTGCGATTCACCTGAGCGAGCTTGTTAACTTTCCATCCTTCAGAAGTTCTTTCAAACCAAAATTCATATTGGCCGAAAAGCAGCGTGTTATCGATCGGATCGCCATTCTCGTCGTAGTGCCGCGCGTGTAGGGAAGCAACGGCATAGGCAGAGTCTTGCTCTATCATTATCGCGAGCGGGAATCCAAGATGCTGCGTGCTTGTGAAACGCTGGAAAAACTTGTCCAGTGATTTCAGTCTCTCCTGATTGTCGACCTTTGGGTAGCCATCGTCTCTGCGCATCTGGAGCGACTCTTTGAAAATTTCACCATGTAATGGCCAGTTGCGCGTATCGACGCTATAGGCATAGATGGTGATGATATCTTCGATCTCCGCTCGATCGAGCAGGTAGTCGATTTTCGCTTCCAGGGAAGCGGATCGAATTTCCTGGCGAGCCGTCCGCCACGCTTCAGGGGTGATACGCGAAGGTTGGGGATGAAGGGGCGCTTTGGGTTGCGCAACCAGACAGGTGGATAGAAAAAGCGCGGCGAAAAGGGACATAAACAATGGGGCAGAACGGAATTTCGATGGGACATTCATGAGTGGGATGTGCGCAATGATTTCCCTCTAATCTTTGAGAGAATTCGGTCGGGCGCGATTCACAATCATATGCACATGAGGTCTATAATAATGCAAATGAACCAAATTGTGGATTGGCTCACAGCCGCAAGCTGGTCAAAGAAGGTCCCCTCGAATTAGGTGGAAGAATGCATTTGTCGATAAATTAACCCTTTATGCATACCTTTGCTTGTTGATTGCCGAAAGCAAAACAAGCAACTATTACTTAATCCATCCCTACAATTCTGTGCTTCGCCTCTTTTTACGAGGCCGATTTTACAGTGGTCGGGGATTGGCCAGTTGTTTAGTCTTTTCGCTTTCGCCCTATGATGGATTTCAGTTTACCCAAGGTTTCAAACGGCTTTAAAAGCGCCAAGTTAAGGAATTAAAATACAACTTGTTACGAAATTTTATAGTGAATTATCGAACCGCACAAAAAATGACCTTAGAAAAACGCGCTTATGAAGCCTAAAACCGACATGCGCGAAGAGCAGCGTTCCAGCCCGCAACCCGCTTGGTCACGTAGTAATCTACGCTCCCGCGCGGGCTGGCGAACTGCGCCTTGCTCTTCATCACATCTCGGTTTTTTGAAACGTTTGGGTTTACCTCTTTTCAACTCTAAGAACTTCTTTTTGTCATGAACCTGGTTCGCTTTCTTATCACGATTGGAGTGGCCCTGTTGGGCACTAATTTCTCACTCAGAGCCATGGGCGCTGAGACCGTTTCCTTTCCTCCGCACAACTTTACCCTGCCGGACGGCTACACGCTCGAACTAGCGGCAGCACCACCCCTCGTCGATCGGCCCATCCATATGTATTTCGATGAGGATGGCAGCTTGTATGTCACGGATAGTTCCGGAGACACCCGAGTGGGGCCGATTCAGCTGGCGGAACCGAGCCACCGCATTCTGCGCCTGGTCGATACCGACGGCGACGGGGTCTTCGATGAGTCGTCGGTATTTGCCGAGGAGGTACCATTTCCGGAAGGCATTCTGGTTTATAAAGGAGACGTTTATGTAGGAGCCCCACCAAATATATGGAAATTCAGCGACAACGATGGCGACCATGTAGCCGATGAACGAGTGTCCTGGTTTAACAGCGGAACCATAGAACGCTGCGCTAATGACTTGCATGGTCCTTACCTCGGTCCGGACGGCTATTTTTATTGGACCAAGGGAGCTTATGATGAGCAGAACTTTGTCCTTGGAAATGGTAAGGTGCATCAGTCAAAGGCGCCTCATGCCTTTCGAGCCCGACCGGATGGCAGTGAATTGGAAGTCGTCATGACGGGCGGTATGAACAACCCGGTTGGCTTGGCATTCAGTGAAACGGGCGAGCGCTTTCTCAGTGGAACGTTTTTCGTTCTTCCGGCGACTCACCCCGGACAGCGCGACGGTATATTGCATTCGGTTTACGGCGGTGTGTATGGCAGGAAAAACCCAGCTGTCCTGTCGGGTCATCCTCAAACGGGAGATTTTTTGCCTGTGATGACGCATACAGGAGCTGCGGCCCCTTCCGGAGTAATCATGGCCAGGAACAATGCCTTGGGGCTCAAAGGAGACTTGCTTTGCGCCGACTTTAACCTGCGAAGGATATCCAGATACCCGTTGAGTCGCTCCGGTTCGACCTTTGCTTCGGAAGCGGAGGTGCTTCTCGAAGGCGATCAGACGGATTTTCATCCGACCGATGTGATTGAAGATGCCGACGGCAGTTTGCTCGTAGCAGATACGGGAAGCTGGTATATGATGTGTTGTCCGACTTCGCAGGTAGCCAAGCCGCATGTCCTTGGTGGTATTTATCGTATCCGAAAAACAGATGCAGTAGTTCAGGAAGATCCGCGAGGCTATGAGCTGAATTGGGATCAGCCCTCCGTCGCTTACCTTTCCGATGAACGACCGGTAGTCGTGAACCGCGCCATCGAAGCTTTGGCCAGAGAAGAAAATATCGATGAACTGCGTACGGCCAAGGCTGGCGTGCCTGCCTTGTGGTCGCTCCATCGCATCGATGGCTCTGCGGCGCGCAAAGTTTTACGGGAGCGAATCAATCATGGCAGTGCGGACGAGTGCTCGGTGGCCATCCAAAGCGCTTCTCTTTGGCGAGATCAGGCTGCGGTGCCGGCACTACAGAAGGCAATCACTTCTGAGGATGCTCATATTCGCCGACTGGCCGCCATGGCGCTGGGCAGAATCGGCGACCGCTCCTCGATGAGCACGTTGCTGAAAGCAGGCCTCGGTGAACTCGATCCGTTTCTAAAGCACGCCATCACCTACGCGCTGTTTGAAATGGGTGTCGCGGAAGAGGTTTCCGAAAATCATCCCCTGGCGAAACAACTCCGAATCATGGCGGAGGTTGCCCAGAGTGGTCCCAATCCCAATGTCCGGCCCGATATTCTCCAGGCCGATCCGGTCGACACCGATCCTGTCAAAGTAGCTCATCAGTATACGCGCATGGGGGAGCTAAGAGCACATTTCAGTCAGACAAAGGGAGATCCTAAGGGTGGAGAGAAACTCTTTGCCGATGCCTCCAAGTCGCTGTGCATCACCTGTCACAGAATGGGTGATCAAGGACTGCATTTTGGTCCGGATCTAACAAACATTGGCGCCATGCGGGGCAAGTGGGATCTATTGGAAGCCATTGTTTTTCCAAGTTCTTCCATCGTTCGTTATTACGAGAGGGTGCACGTCCGCACCAAGGAGGGTGAATTCTCCGGTATTATTACGGATGAAACCGAGGAAACCATGGTCCTCTCTGCTGCACCGGGAGCGGAAGTTACCATACAGACCGCGGATATTATTGAAGCTCAGTATTCAAATACATCCCTCATGCCTGAGGTGTTTGATGCCCTTTTAAGTCCTGACGATCTTGCAGACATCGTCGCCTACTTATCGCAGGCACGGTAGCCGCAGGCTGGAACACAAATATGGACTCTTGGAAAACTAACGCAAATTACCTAATAATAAGGCGTGTATGCCCTCGAATGGTAGGGCTCGATCGCCGAGCGAGCCGTTGGTCGATGAAATTCGGACGGCTTGGCGATCCGTCCCTACCAAAGTTGCAGATATAGAACTTACCCCGAAATAAGCATGAACGAATCACACAACCCCAAGCGCGGCATCCATCGCCGTGATCTACTCAAAGGGGCGGCTGCCGCCAGCCTGGGTCTTGCCACGGGCGCGATCGGCATTCCTAAAGCCTTTGGGCAAGGGAGTGAGAAGGGGTCGACAATTCCCGTACATTGGCCGGTGGACCTGCCCGGTTTACATGCCTACGCCCAGAAGAGCATTGTTGCGGGTGAGGAAATCGAATTCCGAGTCAGCAGCAGCGTTCCCTATGACCTATCCGTCGTGCAACTGGGGCCGGAGCCGGAGAATCGAGACGATGATCCCGTTCTTGAAAGGGTGCAGGTCGAGAATCCCAAATCTCAGCCCATCCATCCCGGGTCATACGTGCATGTGGCCAAGGGGCTGCCCGATGAGAGACGGCTGACTGAGCTAACCTTGGAAGGCTGGATCCGTCCGTTCAGCCTGGAGGGATGGCAGGGACTGATTACTCAGCACGACTTTCCCGAGCGCAGTGGTATCGGACTGTTTCTCAACGAGGGCCGCATCGCTTTCATGACAGGGTCGGGTGGGAAACACGATCCCGCGTCGCTTCATCAAACCGAGCGGGGGCTTATCAGCGTTCAGAATTGGCATCACGTTGTGGCCAGTTGGGATGGAAAGACAAAACGCATCTACGTCGACGGCAAGCTGGCGGAAGAGTTCTTATTCACCGGAGTCGTCAGACCGGGGCAGACTGCGCTTCGGTTGGGCGCTTTTGGTAACCAAGGCAAGACCTCGAATTTCTACGACGGCGATCTCGCCATGTGTGTGATCTATGACGAGGCGCTGAACGAAGAGCAGATTCAACAACTATTCGCCGATCAAGGACTGACAGCTCCCAAGGATGATTCCGTGTTAGCTTGCTGGCCCTTCACTGAAGAGCGTGGCACTCGGGTCACCGATGCGAGTGCGGACGGCCGCCACGGTCAGATCATTAACCTGGGTACCTGGATGATTGGCGGCCCCAGCTTTGATGCCTCGGCGATTGGTCGCCACGCCACGTCCTACGATCCAACTCAAGATCCGAAACGCGGCCACGGGCTGCGATTGGCCTCCGACGAACTGTACAATGCTCACTGGGACGTGAGCCATCGCTTCAAGATTCCCGCCGACGCCAAATCCGGAGTCTACGCGGGACGGTTTGATTTCGAGGTGGATGGCAAGTCCATGCGCTACTTCACCACCTTCATCGTGCGGCGCCCCGAATCGCGGCCCAAAGCGCCGCTTTTGGTGCTTGTCTCGTCGAATACCTGGCTGGCTTACAACTCGGCTCCGTTCCCGGTCAATCATGGACCGGAGTTGACTCGCCTGGGTACGGGAGGTCTGGAAAGCAGTCACCCGGACGCAGCAACCTACAGTTGTTACCGGGATCACCGCGCTGGGCAACCGACCTACAAAATTGGATTGAATTTACCGTGGCCGGCAGCTGGCCCAAACAAAACCTATATTAATGATTCATACAGCCACTTACTCCGCGGGGAGCGTTTCCTGCATCTCTGGCTGGACAAGCACGGCTACGACTACGATGTCATCACTGACCACGATCTTGATCGAAACCCGGAGGTTCTCGAAGGATACCAGGCCGTGTGTCTCAATGGGCACAGTGAGTACTGGTCGGCCCCCGCTTATGATGGACTCGACAAGTACCTGAAGTCCGGTGGTGCGGCCCTGGTGATGTCGGGAAACACCATGTTCTGGAGGGTCAGTTTTGATGACACCGGCGAGGTGATGGAATGCCGCAAATATGGAACCGGAATTGGTGGACGTGCCAACGCTCAGGTGGGGGAACTTTATCACAGTCACGATTTCAAGCTCGGCAGCCTGATGCGCTTCTGTGGTTATCCTGCCTGGAAAAATGTGGGGCTAACCTGTATTGGGTGGGGCGGCGCGTTTCAACCCTACCGGGTGGAGCAGTCGGATCATTTTCTGTTCAACCAGCCGCACAAGATTGAGCTGAAGCAGGGAGATACCTTTGGGTTTATCAGCGAAGATATGGGAGCCGTAGGCCACGAGTTTGATGTGCGCCTATCGACTTTGCAGCGAGCCACAGCGGATCCGGTCATCAAGGGACTGGTCGAACCCGAAGGCATCATAACTATCGCCAGTAGCCAGGCGTCGCGCAAAGTCCTCGATTTCAACGCTGAGAGTCACCAACCCCGAGTCGGCGGTGAGGAGACCATTGCCGAAATCATTTACTGGGAGCGCCCCGAAGGGGGACGCGTCTTCCATACCGGTTCGATCGCAACGGCGTGGGGTCTCTACCACGACGAGAAAATGAGCATGCTTGTCAGGAACGTGCTGCACCACTTTGGCGTGAAGCGGAAAGGCGAATAGGATGCGATGCCATTTTTCAGATCCCTTCAGCGGCAAGTTAGCCCCGACAAAATTTACCCCAACCAAAAGGCGCGTATGCCGTCGAATGGTAGGGCTCGAAACGGCGATCGAGCCGTTGATCAATGAAATTCGGACGGCTCGGCTACCAAATTAGCTGATATAGGATTTACCCCAAGACAAACATGAACGAATCACACAAACCCAAACGCGGCATCCATCGCCGTGATCTACTCAAAGGGGCGGCCGCCGCAGGCCTGGGCCTTGCCACAAGCGCGATTGGTGTTCCTAATATATTTGGGCAATCGCCTTCGCCAAGCTCAGGACAGGCAGGACGAAACTTGATACAACTCGAGAACGCCAAACCCGGAACGCGCGACTGGTTGCTCACCAATACCCTTACCGACCCCACCATAGGAAGAAGCAACGTGACCAGCGGACGCTGCCCTTGGATTGAAGGCTACTGCTCGGCCAACAGCGTCCGGGCGGGTGAGAAGTTGCAGATTATGGTGAGCACGGATCCGGAGACCGAGTTCAATTTGGAGATCTTTCGCACCGGTTACTACAACGGAGATGGAGCTCGGCTGGTCAGACGATACGACTCACTCAAAGGCGCCCCGCAACCGGTGCCACCCGTCGGCGAAAACTACTTGCACGAATGCCAGTGGGAACCCTCGGTGGAATTGACCATACCCGACGAGTGGTTGAGCGGTGTTTACCTGGGGAAACTGACAGGAGAGTTCAGTGGAATCCAAAGCTACGTTATCTTCATCGTGCGCGATGATCGTCCCTGCGATCTGCTGTTTCAATGCAGCGATCTGACCTGGTCCGCTTACAACCGGTGGCCGACTGATTTTTCGATTTATTCAGCACATGAAGGACGATCCACTACCAGCGTGCCCAGTGGATCCGTGAGCTTCGATCGTCCTTATGCCTTGTTCACCCACCCCGTTAATCGGATCAAAGCATCCGTGGGTTCCGGTGAATACCGGCCCTGGGAATTTCCCTTGGCCTTTTGGCTGGAGCAACATGGCTACGATGTTTCCTACATTTCAAATATCGACACCCATGCCGATCCCGCTAGCTTGCTGCGCACCAAAGGATTCATTTCAGTGGGTCACGATGAGTACTGGTCCTTGCAGATGTACGACAACGTTCTAAAAGCACGTGATGAAGGGGTGAACCTCGCCTTTCTGAGTGCCAATGCCGTTCTCTGTGTTGTTCCCCTGCTGCCTTCCGGAAACGGTACGCCGAACCGCGTCACTCGTCGGGAAGGCTGGTTCTTTCCGCCCGAATATGGAAGCGGAGACGCAAGGCGAAACGTCAATCAGGACGGCTTCGAACCCGTCATGGGGCCGGATGGTGCTTTATTGATGGGAAATCGGACGACTCCTCCGGTCAGGGGAGCCGGCGATTGGACCTGTACTCTGCCGGACCATTGGCTCTTTAAAGGGTCCGGCATGAAGAAGGGAGATTCTATCAAAGGCTTGGTCGGCTGGGAATGGCACGGCGCCCCGATGATGGACCTGCCCGGGATGCAGGTCGTTGCTGAAGGCGAGACCTTGATCAACGGCAAAAATCCGGGCCATTACACCGCCACGATCTACGACGGCCCCAAAGGTAATATCGTGTTTAATGCCGCCACCATCTGGTGGGCCAATGGTTTATCCAGCCCTCCGGGTCACAAAACTCCGGTCAGGCATGGAGTCGCTCAACAAGGAGTCGATCCCCGCGTCCAGCAAATTACTCACAACCTCTTCCAACGCATGATTCGTTCTAAATCTTAAGCCTAATCTCTGGCAAACCATAGCGGCGCTCTCGGCGATAGCGCCCTACCATCGTTGGAATATAAAAAGTTGAAGGGTAGGGTCAGATCGCCGAGCTGACCGATTAGAATTAATAGTAATACCAGATGATGATAAAATATATGAAACCAACCATCTCACTACTTCTGTCCGTTTTACTGGGCTGTGCCTTAAGCAGTGCCAATGACGGAAAACCCAACATCCTCTTCATCGCGATCGATGATTTGAATGACTGGACGGGGATGCTGAAAGGCAACCCCCAGGCCAAAACGCCTCACATGGAGAAGCTGGCTTCTCAAGGCATGCTTTTTACCAATGCGCATTGCGCGGCCCCGGCTTGCGGTCCTTCAAGGTCGGCCATTATGAGCGGGATCAGACCGTCGACTTCAGGTAATTATATCAATAGTAGTTCGTTTATACATAACCCGATACTGAACGACTCGGTTCTACTGCCGGAGTTTTTTCAGCAAAATGGCTACTAGGGGAACAATAATAGGGTCAATGTTCATATTTCATATTTACCTAGCGTGTCAGGGTTGGTCGGGCCGATAAGAACCAACGGAAAATGAAGAATCATGAAGTCTCACGCCAAGGGAGTACCGATATTCGGCTTCGCCAAATGGCTACTCTTTTGGCTGCGTTTTAGGACTTGACCAAGTCACTGGACCTAGTTGACAATTTTGTATGAAGACGATTTTGATTTCAGAGTTTAAGGCCCGGTGTATTGCGATTTTAAAGGAAGCTCAGCGGACCCGCGAACCGGTCCTAGTTACACGTCGCGGGCATCCGTTGGCCCGGATCGAGCCGGTTTATGACAATCCGCCTCCGCGCAAGTTCGGGGCTCTCAAGTCGCGCATGCGGATCAAGGGCGACATCGTCCACAGTGATTTCGATTCGGAGTGGGAATCTTCGATATGAATCTATTGTTGGACACACATGTCTGGGTGTGGTCCCAGGTGGAGCCGGATCGAATAGGACCCAAAGCACGGCGGGTCCTGGAAAACACAGACACGGGCCTGTTTGTAGCCACGCTTTCTTCCCTGGAGATTGCCAGACTCGTTGACGCGGGATCGCTTGAGCTTGACGGAAAATTGGAGTCTTGGATCAAAGATTCTCTTGAGGCCCTGCAATGCGGCTCGCTTGAAATGTCGCACGCGGCTGCTATGGGAGCCTATCAACTGCCGGGAGCGTTTCACAAAGATCCCGCCGACCGCATTCTAGTCGCTACCGCCCGGGAACACGGGTTGACCTTGGTCACTGCAGACGAACGGATTCTAAAATATCGGTCTGTTAAAACACTCGATGCAAGAAAGTAGTTTACATGGGAACTGAAAAGGTGCCGGGCCTAGCTTGCCTCGACATAGTGTTTCAATGCGACGGCGGGTTAACCTCGAAAAGATGAAGAAGCTATAAGTTTCCACACATGATTCGCGAATTTTGCCCTTGAAAGCGACATGACCACAAGAAAGCAGCGCATAATAACAATATCAACCTTGCCTGTCTTTTTTGCCCATTCCTTCCCGACGTTGGTGTTCGCGCGTCAGTATGGTTACCATTTTTCGCTTAATAACTCCAGGAAACCTTTGAGCGCGCACATGCCTCCTTATTTTGAAAGACTGGATGTTGAAGCTTTGGAAATCAGGAATCTTTTATTGGCTCCTATGAGGTCGGAAGTTTTGCAAAAGGTCAGCAAAGGACGTCAGCAACTTTTGACAAACTGCCTTTACCGCAAAGGAGTAGAAAAAAGGAGTATAGTTACGCTTGACATGATTACGGCAGACGGAATTATTGTTAGGTGTGATACAGAGCTTTCGTTGTGAGGAGACCGGCAAGGTGTTCGAGGGCCATTTTTCTCGCAAGCTACCCACGAATATCCAGAAGGTCGCCCACCGGAAACTCTTGCAACTCAATATCGCGGATAAGCTGGGCGACCTGCGAATTCCGCCCGCGAATCGTCTTGAAGAACTGCGCGGGAATCGAAAAAACCAACTCAGCATACGAATCAACCAACAATGGCGAGTCTGCTTCCTGTGGAAACAAGACGGAGCCCACCAAGTCGAAATTGTCGATTACCATTAGCCATGAAGACTTTAACGAAACAGATTCCCCTCTGCACTCCCGGCGAACTTCTGGAGGAAGAATTTTTGAAGCCGATGCAGATAACCGCTTACAGGCTCGCCAAGGACATTCATGTTCCGGCCACGCGCATCCACGCCATCCTAAGGGAGGGTCGGAGCATCACGGCAGACACCGCCTTACGACTGGAACGGTATTTTGGGCTTTCGGAAGGCTATTTCCTCCGGCTCCAGGCAGAGTATGACATCCGCAAGGCCAAACGAGAGAGCGGCCATCGCATTGCCGAAGAAGTGGTTCCTCTTGTTGGATAACTGATTGGGATTTTCTAAAAGGAAAATGTCGGAAAAGTGCCTGTCCTAGCCGTGTCTCGCCATAGCGTTTTAATGCGATGGCGGGTTGTTCAGTATTTCGAAAAGTTGGTGAAAGTATAGGTCAATACATGGTTTCCGGATTTTTCCTTGAAGGCGACGTGACCATAATAAACATCTTAACATTTAAGAGGGTGATAGGATGTCCTCATACTTGTACGGTCAATCTGAAGAAAGATTACCTAGAATATCCTCGATCGTTTCGAGAAGCGTTGGGATATCAGTCTGCACTGCATCGCACAATACCTGGTAGTCCGGGTCATCATAACCATGGCTGAGGTGGTCGCGTGTCCCGGCGATTGGGCTCTTGTGGTCATGTCACTGCGGTTTTTTATCCCTGCAATGGTAGAACTACTGATTGCGGTGCCGAGTCGTTTGGGTTTCTAATAGAGTGCTGGCGTTTGAGAAAATCGAAATGCTTTCATTTTTCAGGCAATCGGATTGCTCCATTTAAGTCCTTCGAATCGGGCGAAGTCTGAGTCGCAACTATGAACTTCCCCTTGTTTTTCTACTGCGATCGCAGCTATGTGCGTGTCGGTAGTCAGGTTGCCCCCGCTGCCAAGGTCTTCGAGGAAATTGAAGAAGATGAGTGGAAATTTTTTACCCGGTTCAAGGATAATAACAGTGGTCTGATCTAACCAGCTCCGGACGCATCCAGTTGCCTCAGCAATTGGCAGAAAATGACGCTATGGGAAGAGGCTACTCATTGCCTTATGATGTTTCGGGTTCCGGGAATTACCCAAGCGGGTGGGCAGTCCGAACGATTTGTATCCCTGCAAGATATTTATCCGACCCTAACCGAACTGTGTGGTATTGAGCCTCCTCGCTATTTGGACGGACGTTCCTTGGTACCTCTGCTTGAAAATCCGATTGCCGCATGGAAGAGTACGGCTATCACTGCTTTTGGTGATCGGTATATAAGCATTCGAACTGAGGTGTTTCGCTATATTCGCTACCGCGACGACCAGGAGGAATTTTATAACAGCGCGCAAGATCCCCATGAATGGACGAATCAAATAAACAACCAGAAATATGCTTCTGCCATAGATGCGCTTCGAACCTCGGTCCCGAAATTATCAGAAATGTACCTGCCGGTGCCATCCAAGAAAAAAGGAAATTAGAAATGAACCCATTGATCAGGATTTCTCTGTTTGCGCTGTTGTTGAGCTTAACACTACAGAATCTGGGTGCCGCTCCGCTCCCTGGAAAAAATGACCGCATTGGCTGGAGCTCTGACGGGAACCGGGTTGATCCGGATGACTGGGCAGCCACCGCGTTGGCGCTTTCCATCTTTGCCAAGATGGGATGGCAGGACAAGTTGGTTCACTTCGACTACAACAACCGGCTCGATAAGACCTATGAGTGGAAAGAGGCCGAGAATTATGAAAGTACTATCGGAGGTGCGAGGAGGTTTGGTTTCAATGAGGAGGTCTTTTTCGATGCACAGCGTGAGCTGGAGGCCGCCGTTGAACATGCGAAAGAAGAAATTAACAAAAGTCATGAAGGCAGTAAATTCTGGTACGTCCAGGCGGGTCCCTTCGAACTTGCTTACCAGGCCCTCTTGCGAGCCGACCCCGAGAAGCGGCAGTACTGCATTCTTGTTTCCCATTCGGAAATCAATGAGCAGGCCGATAAATGGAAACTGGAAGATGGGTCGCCTTCACGCGGTAAAGATGACTGTATCGCCCTGGGTGCGAAGTACTTCTTCACGGAGAAACAAGGTCTGGATAAATTCGGCGGCAAGACTTTCCTTCGGTGGGATCTTGTAGAATGGTTGAAAGACTCGCCGTGCGAAGAATACCGATGGGTGCATTCCCGTTTCCGTGCAACAGCGAAACACAAAGAAAATGGGCTCGATGCTTCCGATGGTGGGATGGCCTTTGTTTTAGCCACAGGCGATCTGAATGGCAACTTCAGTCCAAAGCTGAAGGACTTTTTAGAAACTGACTGGGTTGAATCCCCATCTGCTAAAGAATGAAGGATTTTTTCATTCACATTATCACACCACGCTGAAAGAACTAAACAATGCTTAGTGAAAATGAACGCATTGAGGTTGTAGAAGCCCTCTTAAAAGCCAACGAAACCAAGGTTCAAACGAAACGACCGTCGGCTATGTATCCGCATATCGAGTTTGAGG
The DNA here is from genome assembly GCA_027622555.1 of Verrucomicrobiota bacterium. NCBI lineage: Bacteria > Pseudomonadati > Verrucomicrobiota > Verrucomicrobiota bacterium. The sequence continues at coordinate 38,928 of JAQBYJ010000004.1, read as the reverse complement.
ATGCTTATGCAATATCTGGAGAAGTCGCACGGCGGTTGCAGGCTTCGGGTGCCAAGCTTATTGGTTACAAAGTCGGACTGACCTCGGCCGCCATGCAGCGGTCATCCAATATCGACGAACCGGACTTCGGTTTTCTCTACGAGCATTTCATGATCGAGAATGGAGGACGGGTACCCCGCGCCAATTATTGTGTTCCCCGCGTCGAATTGGAATTGGCATTTATCCTCAAGAAAGCACTCAAGGGGCCGGGCATAACCATGGAAGAAGTGATGGATGCAACGGAGTGCGTTGTGCCAAGTATTGAGATTATTGATGCGCGGGTCGACGAGCCGCGGAAGGTATATGATACGATTTCCGACAATGGCGCTGGCGCTGGCATCGTCCTGGGAGACAAACGTCTGGATCCATACAGTATAGACCTGCGGCTGGTGCCAGGTATTCTTTATCGGAATAACAAGATCGAAGAGACCGGACTTTCCTGCGGTGTTATGGATCACCCGGCAAATTCAGTTGCCTGGTTGGCGAACAAACAATCCTCCCTCGGTTATTCCCTCGAGCCAGGTCAAATGCTGTTGGCCGGATCTTTTGTGCGGCCGGTGTGGGCCGAAGTGGGCGACACTATTACTGCGGACTTTGCTGATCTGGGAAAGGTATCTATTCAGTTTGTATAGCCCGGTGATTTCTTTTAGAACCCCCCATAATTCAAATGCCCATGAACCCAATTAATTCCAGTCTTTCCATCCAGAATTACGTTCCAACCATTGCTGATACCGGGGAGATTGAGATCCCTTCCATGGTGGAGGTAAAGCAACGGTTTCCCGATGAACAGGTCAGCGATATTCGCCAGGCGGTTTTGGATGCATTGGCTCCGTTCTCGACCCTCGATTTAAAGGGAAAACAGATTGCCGTTACGGCAGGGAGTCGAGGCATTCATGGTATGGTTGAAACCCTGCAGGCAATCGTCAGTCAATTGTTGGCGTGGGGAGCCAACCCGTTCCTGGTGCCAGCTATGGGCAGTCATGGTGGGGCAACGGCGGAAGGCCAGGTTGCGGTCTTGGAAAATCTCGGAATTACTGAGGCAACGATAGGAGCCCCGGTTCGCGCTTCGATGGACGTGGTTGAGCTGGGTCGTATTCAAGGCAATACCCCGGTTTGTTGTGATCGCCTTGCTTTCGAGTCCGATGGAATTGTCGTTTGCAACCGCATAAAGGCGCACACGAGCTTTGCCGGTGACTATGAAAGCGGATTACTCAAAATGATGGTGATCGGTCTTGGCAAACACGTTGGAACGGCCGGCTTACATCGGCTGGGGTTTGGAGCCTTTGCGAAGGTAGTGCCCGAGGCTGCAGCCGTCATATTAGACAAGGCGCCGATCCTGTTTGGAGTTGGCCTGGTCGAAAATGCTTACAGCCAAGTCGCTCGAATTGAAGCCATATCGCCGGATTTGTTTTTTGATCGGGAAAAGGAAATGCTTGTGTTTGCCAAATCGATCATGGGCCGCCTTTTAGTTTCGGAAATAGACATTCTGGTCGTTGACGAACTGGGAAAGGACGTCAGTGGCGCTGGCATGGACCCTAATGTAACCGGACGTTCAGCCAGTGGATTGAGGCGAGCTGATGCACCATCGATTGGAAGAATTATTGTGAGGGATCTTTCCAAAAAAACAGCCGGCAATTCCCTCGGCATGGGAATGGCCGATTTTATGTGCAAGCGTGCGGCAGACAAAGTGGATTTGTCGAGTGCCTATACCAACGCCATCACTGCAGGTGTCACACAGGGAGCGAGACTTCCGATCATTGCTGTCTCGGATCGAGACGCCATTTCACTGGCTATTCGATCGAGTATTGGGTCGCTATCAGAAGAAAAACGAATCGTCCATATCCTGAATACAAAATCATTGGATACCATCTGGTTGTCGTCCGCATTCCTTCCTGAAATTTCTGAAAGAAAAGACATGACCATTATTGGCCAACCGAGACCCTATGAGTTCGATGAATCCGGTTCGATTTCCTGGCCAACAACAAGGCCGTAAATTCATCCTTTCAGAAGCTGGGTTGTTGTGATGTGATTTCGACCTATGCGCTTATCTTAAAGGATAGACATTATCAGATGAAGCTTTTGAGTAGCTTGGATTAGAATCCTTATTTCCCTAATGAAAACAATAACGAGATTTCTTTTTTCTCTCAGCTTCGTGGCGTTTGCCGTAAGTGCTGAAGCCAAATTCAAAGTATTGATCATGGACGGTCAGAATAACCATACTGTCTGGCCCAAGTCGACGATCATGATGAAACAATACCTCGAGGAGTCCGGACTCTTCGAAGTCGATATCGACCGCACTCGATATACCTGGAAAGGCGAAACAAAAGAAGGCGCCTGGCTGCCGCTCGCTGGCGTGGGAAAAACGGAAGACCTGGGAGAACCCAAGGCGGATCCAGGTTTTAATCCTTCCTTTGCCCGCTACGATGTTGTGATCTCAAACTTCGGCAATAACGCTGCTGATTGGCCTGTCGAAACCCAACGCGCGTTCGAAGCCTACGTGAAGAATGGCGGAGGTTTTGTGTCGGTGCACGCTGCAGACAACTCGTTTGGGCAGTGGGACGAATACAACCGAATGATCGGCCTCGGCGGGTGGGGTGGACGTACACCGGAAAGTGGTCCTTACGTTTACTATAATCATGACGGAGAGCTCGTACGCGATGAAGATCCATCCGGCAAAGCGGGTGGCCATGGAAAGCAACATGAGTTTCAAATCACCGTGCGAAATTCCAGTCATCCGATCACAAAAGGGCTGCCGAAACGTTGGCTCACAGCACAGGACGAATGCTACGCAACCCTCCGCGGTCCGGCTGAGAATATGACTGTTCTCGCTACTGGTAAGGATACGACCGAAAATGCTCCTAGCGACCGCCACGAACCGTCTCTGATGGTAATCAATTACGGCAAGGGGCGCGTCTTTCACACCACACTCGGCCACGACACGCCAGCCCTGGAAGGTGTTAGTTTTATCACCACCTTCCTGCGCGGCACCGAATGGGCAGCGACTGGCAAGGTCACTCAAGCGATCCCTGTCGATTTTCCAAGCACCGAGAAAGCCAATAAACGGACGTTCACGCTAAAGGACTAAATCTTCTTCGCTTTCTGTTTCTGGATGTTCAGGCATCTCCAAATATTATCGTCTATCTCTCAGACGATTTATGGCCTTGAATGGACAATTTCGCGGTGACAAACAGACCATCTTCAACGGTGGATTTGCAGTTCCATTCATATCCACTAGCCCAAGTATGACGATAGTAGAACTACCCAAGACGTTCTTATCAACACTGCAGATATATTCGCAGCTATTGCTGATCTGGTTTCAGGGAAAATTCCATAGACCAGATTTCAATCATTCAAGTTAAGCAGCGGTTCTGGATTTCCAAAGTCCTACTCCTGCGACAAGAGCCTGAATTCAGATTCCGAAGACTTGCTTCATATGTTGCCGTGCCTCTTGGACAGCAGGCGTGCCTGGCCATTCTTTGCGGTACCGACCCCGCTCTTCTTCAACTAGCAGCCAACCGCTCCATGCCGCCTTTTGAAGTTTCTCTGCGAGAGCTACCCCATCAAGAACTCCTTGTCCGAGAATTACCTGCCTATCGTCGCGAGTATCTTTGACATGAATACCGGCGATGCGTTTGTGGCGGTGGATAAAGTAATTTACAAGGTCGACCTCCGCTTGGATCGCAGCATCGGTGCAAAGCCATACACTAAACAAGGCCGGATCGCTACGCTCGAGTATATCATCTATTTCGGCTCCCCCTAGAAGAAAGTCATCTACATGATGGTGATAAGTGAGTTTAACGCCCTTGCTTTGACAGTACTCACCTATCTTGAGAAGCGCATCTATTTTTCGTTTCAAGGCAGCGCGATCAAGCTGACCTTCGACCGCAACTCCTCGACCGCTTAGTATCAAGTATTCTGCACCCAGGCCGCTCGCACCATCGGCCATCTCTTGCAGGAAAGTGAATGGCGGGATGGAGGTCTCCGGCTCATACTGGTCTGGCGCGGCGATGTGCATGCCAACAAACTCCAGACCGGTTGCTTCCAACTTCGCTCTTGCCAGCTCTGGGTTTGAAAACGTTTCTTGTACATTCCGAAAGGATGTCTCATAGCCCCGGAACCCCAGAGTTTTTATCGTCTTGAGAACAGAGATCAAATCATCCATTCCATTAGATATGGGCCACGCGTTTGTCTGGCAGGCGGGTCGTGCCATCAGCTTTGGCGCGGCGCGGCACGCTGTCCCTGATAGGGCGGATATACCCAGCCCGATCCCTCCTAACTTGGCGAGGAAAGTACGTCTGGGAAAGCAAAATGTTTCCTTCTTTTCCGAATGGAAAGCTGCAGTCCAGGGAAAGCGATCTTGATAAGACATAACGGATATTACAGTGACGGCCAAGCCTGGCTCAAGCCCAATTACCAACATGTCTTTCTCCTGGACTCCCTAGCAAACGGTGCTCCGAATCGAACTACAGAGTCACCCAGGTCGAGTTTTCGGCGCTTTCGAATAGGGCGTCGATGACGGTCATGTTTTCAATGGCGTCTGCCAGAGGAGTGGGGGTTGGAGTGTTTTCAAGAATTGCTTTGGAGAATGCGTCTCCCTGAAGTTGATACTGGTTGCATATTGGAAAACGCTTTTCCTCGATTCCTTCGTTGCTATGAATCCATAAGCGCGTTTCGGCATCGGGTGGTGCGTTGAAAGGTATTTCGATTTCGATTCTACCTGTCGTACCTGCAATGTGGACACGTTGGTAGGGGATGAGCTGGGTTGAACAGGTAAAGGTGCTGGTTCCAGATTCAAAGTCGAGCACACCTGATGTCATTCGATCGGTTTTAAATTCTGGATCCCTGTCGACGATACCTATGACGCGTTTGGGTTGTTTGCCGAAAAGAAAGCGCGCCAGGGATATGCTGTAGCAGCCAATGTCCATGAGCCCGCCTCCTCCAATGTCCACTCTATTACGAACATTATTGGGGTCATTATTGAAGTAGGAAAAGAAGGAGTGGATGGTTTTTAGTTCTCCGATATTTCCATTTTTCACCAAGTCTTTTGCGTGGATCCATTGAGGATGAAAGCGATACATAAAGGCCTCCATTACTTTAAGGTGTGGGTAATCCGCAGCGGCATGCAACAGACGACTGGCATCCTTGGTATCAAGCCCCAGAGGCTTTTCACAAAGTACATGCTTCCCTGCTTTGAGTGCCTTGATAGACCAATCGACGTGCAAGTGATTGGGCAAGGGATTATAAATAGCGTCGATATCAGGATCGGCCAGCAACTCTTCATAACTGCCATAGGCTTTGGGGATACCCAATTTATCGGCAGCCGCCCTGGCTTTGTTGATATCGCGTGACGACATGGCTGCAATGTCGCAAATTTCAGATTGCAACATGCCAGGAAGAACGCGTGCCAGGCCGATATTCGCAGTGCTAATAATTCCCCATCTAACTTTTTCCATGTTCAGGGTCTAACCAACCCTTTGGCAGCGAACAATCGAAAAGTTATCTAAGGCTCTTATAGTCTTCGAGTAGCTTTATATGGGAGTTCTTGTAGTTCACGATGTCTGCACCATGGATGAGCATGGTGGCTCCGAGGTCCTGCATGAACTTTGCGTTATCCATATCGAATATCATGGTGCCAAACGCCTTGCCGGCTGCGAGGGTGTCGTTTGCGATCTGTTTTGCTATTGAAAGAATAGACGGGTCTTTCGTCTGGCCGGGTATACCGTTCATCAATGACATGTCACCTGGACCAAGAAAAATGCAATCAACGTCTTCGATTTCTGCGATTTCCCGAACATGGGGTAGGGCGGCAGGTGATTCGATTTGAATGGTGATCCAGGTTTCAGCGTTAGCCGCATCGGTGTAGCCATCAGCCGGGTATTGTCCGTAGTTATTGTCTGCATTGCCCCCGTCAAACCCACGTTCACCTATGGGAAAGAATTTTGAAAATTGGATTACTTTTTTGGCTTCCTCTACGGATTCACACCGTGGATACATGATGCCGGTTGCCCCGGCTTCCAGGATTCTTCCCATACGCATGTATTCCCAGCGAGCGGGTCGGGCCAGAATATCCACGTCTCCAACGCGAGTTGCTCTTGTGAGGTTTGCAAAGGTTTCGACGCTTTTGTCCGAGTGTTCCAGATCGTACCAAAGGAAATCAAAATCCATCTGACTGAGTACCTCCGAATGAACCGGATCGATAGACTTAATAAGGGTCCCGAGGGCGAGGCCTCCGTCTTTCCAGATTTTCTTAACTTTACTTGTTCGCATAATTGAATGGATAGGTGTTTATTAAGCCCTGCCTATCTCAATTGTCTGGTACATTCAAGATACAAGCTGATCGTGATTAAGGATGACGGCTTGTCTTGAATGATCCGTTTAAATTGAATTAGTTTTTAAATCATGCCTTTATCACACTCGACACTTCTCCATTTAAAACGCTGGAATACTCCGACCATTTATAATGGCTGGGAACAAATTACCCGGCATGATCGAACCCGAGATGCTTTCAATATAGAGCCGACGACCGACTTCATGCCACAGATGGGCCCCATGGTCGGATACGCTATAACCCTCAGAATCGAACCTTCGAATCCCAGTCATGCGGAAAACAAAGCCCTTACCTGGGCAAAGTATCGTGAATATGTCGCGAGCCTTCCGGGTCCCAAGATTGTCGTGATTCAGGATCTCGACAAACCGAGGACCATCGGGTCGTTTTGGGGTGAAGTGAACAGCAACATTCACAAAGCCTTGGGTTGTGTTGGTACGATTACCGATGGTGCCATTCGCGATGTGGATGAAATGACAAATGCAGGATTTAAAGCCCTGGCGAAGCGATTGTGCGTCGGGCATGCCTACAGTACGCCTGTAGAGTGGAATTGTCCGGTTAAAGTGTTTGGGCAAACGATTCAACCCGGACAATTGATACATGCCGACAAGCATGGGTTTATGGCGATACCAGCTGAAGATGAAGAACGATTATTGGATGCAGCTATTTTTATGGATCAGAACGAATGCAATACCGTTATCCCCGCCGCGAGGTCCTCGAGCGGAAAATCAACAAGCATAATCCTCGACAATATTAATGAAGCCGGTAATGCTTTTGGTAAAGCCGTGAAGGAGAAGTTTAGCGGCCATGGTGAATGGTAGACGAGGATTTATATATGAAAATTGTAGTTTTAGATGGATATGCACTTAACCCGGGTGATCTCAGTTGGGCAGAGTTTGAAGCGTTGGGTGACCTTACGGTTTACGACCGTTCGACGCCCGAAGAAGCTGTTGAGCGAGCTCGAGGTTGCGATGCGCTTATCACCAACAAAGCCCTTGTCTCCTCGGAAATTATACATAACGAGGAATCGCTCCAATACATCGGTGTCCTCGCGACCGGCGTTAACATCGTCGATGTTGATGCAGCGACTGAACTAAATATTCCGGTTTGCAATGTAGTTGGCTATGGCCCCGAGTCGGTGGCTCAAATGGTCTTTGCCCACATTCTGAATTTTACTCACCGTATTGCTGAACAATCTGCCGATGCCAAGGCAGGTGGATGGGCACGAAGCCCTGATTTCTGTTACTGGAATCATCCGTTAATTGAATTAAAAGACCTGACGCTGGGCATCATAGGATTTGGACAGATTGGGGAGGCGTGTGCGAAAATCGGCCATGGCTTTGGCATGGATGTGACCGCCTATACCCATGATTTCACCAAAATTTTGCCTTCGGGTGTTTCGTGGAGGAGCCTCGGAGAATTGTTCAGCGAAAGTGATATTGTCACGTTGCACTGCCCTCTGACCGAGAAAACAGAAAACCTGGTTGATGAAGAGCGCATTCAGCAGATGAAAAAAACGGCCATCCTGATCAACACTGGTCGAGGACAACTGGTGGATGAAGAGGCATTGGCAAAAGCATTGAACGAAGGTCGCATTGCCGGTGCCGGACTCGATGTACTTTCCACCGAACCACCCGATCCTAACAACCCATTGCTGAGCGCCAAGAACTGTTTCATTACACCCCACACTGCTTGGGCTACCCAAGCTGCTCGCAGCCGACTAATGAGTATGGCGGCCGATAACTTAAAAGCTTTCCAGGACGGTGAAGTCACTAATTGCGTGAATCTATAGTCTTTGACCATTTTAACTATAAATAGTCGCAACTATTCCGGTTTAGCGAACCGACGTGGAAACGGCGGTTTGGGCCAAAAACCGCCCCACCATATTCAGCGACAGAATAAGGTTAATATGCTCCAATACTGCAGCCGGGTTGATTGGCTCGCCGAAAAAAAACTAATCCTTGGGTTCCGGAAAGTTGAAAAATCCTACCGCAGCTTGGCCTCGTAATACTGCGGCTGCGTCTCGACAAACCGAAGCAACAACACGTTCCTGAGCTTCATTGGTGAATGCTGCTATGTGCGGAGTAAGGACAGTCTTGTCCGATACTATGATTGGATCTCCGGTTTTTGGCGGTTCCGTTTCTCTGACATCCAATCCGGCACCCGCAATGATTCCATTCTCCAGTGCGTCTGCCAACGCAGTTTCATCGACCACTTCACCTCGCGATGTGTTTACGAAGAACGCGGATGATTTCATTTTCGCAAAAAGCTCTTTATTAAAAAGCTGTCGCGTAGAAGGAAGAAGTGGCAGATGCACGGTTATGAAATCGGCTTGCGCCAGAAGCTCGTCGAGCTCCACAAAGGAAACATCAAGGTCAGTGTAATGCGAAGCGTTTTGATCTACAAATTTATCGTGCGCAACAATGTTCATGCCAAACGCTTTGGCGCGTTGAGCTACGAGGGTACCGATCCTTCCAATACCGACTACACCGAGCGTTTTTCCTGAAAGCTCGGAGCCGGTGAATAGCGCGCGGTTCCAATTCCCATTGCGAATGTCCCTATCGGCTGTCGCAATATTTCTAGCCAGGGAAATAAACAGACCCATAGCTAGCTCCGCAACCGATAGTGAATTCTCACTGGGTGCGAAACTGACGACTACCCCGGCTGCAGTTGCGGCATCCGTATCGATATTATCGAGACCAGCTCCCGCTCGAGCGATGATTTTCAACTTCGGAGCTGCGGCGATCAGGTCTGCGGTAATCTGAGTCTGGTTGCGAACAATGATCGCATCGGCCTCAGCTATGGCTTTTGTCAGCGCAACTGGGTCATTCCATAAACCTGGTTCAAAGATCACCTCCAGGTCAGCCTCATTTCTGAGCTGATCCATCGCTTCGCCTTTTACGGCTTCAGTTACCAGAATTCGTTTCACAACAAGTCCTGGTAATTGATGGGTTGGGTGCAGTCCAGGGTATCTTCTGCTGGAGGCAATTTGTATTTGAGTCCGGTGGCGCAGTTGAAAAGAACTACGGTGTCATCCGGGGAAATTAACCCTTTTTCCAGGGATTGTTTATAGGCCGCATAGGTAGCTGCTCCTTCGGGGCATAAGAGTAATCCTTCCACTTTGGAAACTTCGTCGAGTCCAGCTGAGATCGAGTCGTCATCAACCGCAATGGCGAACCCGCCACTTTCTCGTACGGCTCGCAGAATTAAGAAATCGCCTACAGCAATAGGAACACGGATGCCGGCTGCCACGGTATGAGCATTCTTCCAAAGTTCTGCGTGCTCGGTACCTTCTTCATAGGCTTTTACTATGGGCGCGCAACCTGTCGCTTGAACGGCGACCATTCTTGGAAGCTTACCAGTGAGCCAACCGATTTTCGCTAATTCGTTAAAAGCTTTCCACATGCCAATCAGGCCAGTTCCTCCGCCAGTCGGGTAGAAAATCACATCGGGTACTTTCCAGCCCATTTGATCGGCCAGCTCCAGACCCATAGTCTTTTTACCTTCAATGCGGTAGGGTTCTTTTAACGTTGAAAAGTCAAACCAGCCCATGGCCTCCTTGCCTTGACCGACGATGCGACCACAGTCGTTAATGAGTCCATTTACTCTCCAGACTTTTGCACCTTGGGCGGCGATCTCGCGAACGTTAATCGTTGGCGTATCGTCCGGACAGAAAATGTAAGAATCCATTCCGGCGCGCGTTCCGTATGCGGCCAGAGCTGCTCCGGCATTACCGTTGGTCGGCATGGCTACTTTGGTGATACCAAGTTCTTTTGCCATGCAAACAGCCACGCAAAGTCCGCGTGCTTTGAAGGATCCGGTCGGGAGTCGTCCTTCGTCTTTGACCAGGAGTTGACCTTTGCCGGCGGCAAGTTTGGGTATCTCAATAATGGGAGTGTGAATTTCACCTAAACTGACGATGTTTTCTTTTTTCCTTACGGGAAGAAATTCGCGGTAACGCCAGATGTCGGCTGGTCGACTGGCCAATTCTTCCTTGGTAACCGCATTCTTGATACCATCCAGATCGTAGCGAACCAGGAGCGGTTTCCCTGCTTTGGAGAGGCCATGAATTTCATCGGCCGCATAATGATCGCCCTCCATTCCACACTCCAGGTGCGTAACGAAGGTCGGGCGTTCGGTTGTGAGATTATCGTTTGAGTTCATAAAGTCCTTTGGTCGTTTAAAATGCTTATATCCGGGGTTCAATAGTTCTCGCGGCGTTCGGCACTGCGGGACGCAGTGGCCCTACCCAAGAGTGCTGAATCGGTAGGGCAATCGCGTCCTCGCGATGCCGCCGTATGGTTGGAAAAGTTACTAAAATGAGGTGCATACAAATCTGGAATCTTTGATAGTTTATCCGTGCCATTGGATGCCGGCTACTCTGGCAAGTCGTTTCAGTTTGGCTGTGTGATTGCCTTCAAATACATTTAGGTGATGAGGCATGCCTGCGTAGCACATGTCTTCGAACCATTCGTTGGGTTTGCGATTTAACAAACGAGCCTGTCCATTGCTCATCATGAGTTTTCGACGAGGTTTTTCACTTACTGCGTCAACCGAGCTGAGGTGATACTCGCCTTCCAATCTCCAAAGGCGGAATAAAGTAAGCGGCATACCTGCTTTCAGTTCCCCTTCGACAACGGTAGGTTTTTTGACGTTAAAATGTTTGGCGATTTTGGCAGCACCCGGTTCACCGCAGGGAGGGCAAAGCGAGGGTGGGGCAGCGCCGACATGCCAGAGGGTGATCGTTTCCTCATCGTGTTCGAGCCAGTCGGAAATGTAGCAGCGACCCATTCCAAGCATTTCACCAATCAAGGCCCCAATTCCACCATCTGCATCGCCCTCACAGGCGATAGCCATTCCTTCGTCGGCCAGTCGAGCCATTCCAAGATAGGGCCACTGTCCAAACGTGTTGGGCATCTCGGGCCAGCAGCGCACACCGAGCACATCCAGGTTCTCTTCTTTAAAGAAGTGGCGCATGGCCAGGTAAAGTCGTGAGGCCATAGGAAGATCCTCTTCGCTGGCGTCTTTATACTCGAGGCCTAGTGCCTTGGCTTTTTTAACATCTGCAGCAACGGCTTCTTCGCTGAGCTCGTTTACTACCGTTTGGAATTCGATCAGGCTGTAGGTCTGCAGTTGAACACCCAAACCGCGATGCATGACAAATGGGTCGGTCGTCATGGAAATAAAACCGGGTGCCTGTCCCCCTACGACACCGACACGGATGTGGCGTAGTTTTTCAATAATACCTGCAATCCGAACGGAAGTGTCCAGCCTGGCCTGGGTTTCTGAATCCTCAGGATTTCCTTTCAGCAGTTCGAAAGAGCGGCCCAGATGGCGGAAGCTGGTAGCCCAAACATGAGCTCCCACGAGCGAGCAAGAGCTGATCATATCGCCTTCCTGATTTTCAGGTGTTGCCCAAAATATGGGTGGATGAGGCCAGATCTGAGCCAAGGTGGGTGCCATCCGTCCATCGGCCATGGTTGTTTGGAGCAGGATGAGTACATTTACTCTGGCTTCCTTGCATTCTCCTACAACTTTCCGAAGCGAAGCATCGTCTACCGCTTTTTGAGATGGTTCGAACACTTCAAAGCCCGATTGATTGACCGCGTTGCGGACCTTAATCTCCATTCCGGCACCCCAATCCATATCGAAACCCGGGCGTTTACGCCCCAGAAAAAGTAATCCAATTTTTATATTTGTATCTGATTTTGAAGAGCTCATCTTTGCTTGTCCGTTCAGGCTATCTGATAAGAACAGGGTAATTTTATTTTATTAACAAATGAATCTTTGACCTCGATAGATTGAGCATGTTGTTTACCGGAAAAAAGAGTCAAGGACTATATATCCATTATTGGATAATGATCATTGACCTTTTTCGTTCCTGTTCGATTATCTTTCCTAGGTGATAAAGAAAAGTACAATGGTTTTAAAGGCTCATACCGTCTCTGAGAAAATGGAGATGAGGAAAAACATTTTGCTTCAACACATCTGCCTTAAAGGGTCCATTGGGCGACTCGAGCTGGGTAGAAACTTACAAATGAGCAAATCACGCTTGTGCGAAGTTGTCATGGAAATGATCAATGAAGGATTGATTCTTGAAACTATGAATGGGACTGAGCGAAGAGGGCGTGTGCCTATTCCTTTGAGCGCCAATCCTGGTTACGGTAGTTTTGTTGGGCTGGATTTTGAGGCCAAGCGGATGAGGGTTGTGTTGGTGAGCTTTGCCGGAAAGGTACTTTTTCAGGAGCATCAAAAATTATTGCCGATGAAGGACCCTCAAAAACTGATCGATCATATCCTTGGATTTATTGATAAAGGATTAGAGGCTGCTAAAGATTCAAAAACCAAAGTTCTCGGTGTGGGCGTGGCCGCTCCAGGTATTATCAACCGAAAATCAGGGACGCTTATACATTACGACTTTATTGAAGCAGCGAAAAACATACCCATCCGGGAACTCGTAGAAAACCACTCGGGCCTTCCCTGTGTGGTCGACAACAACATCCGCTGTTATGCATTGACCGAATGGAGTTCTGGAGCTGCAAAGAACATGTCCGATTTTATCTGCCTGGCAGTGCGAAGCGGATTTGGTTCTGCCATTATGCTTGATGGTCGTCTCTTGGATGGAAGCCATGGTCTATCAGGCGAAGCTGGATACTCGCCTGTTCCAAGCCACAAGCCTGTTTCTGAATGGAAAACTTTTCAGGAGGTGGTTTCCGAAAAAGCTTTGGATGTGGATGGTGAAGGAAAAGACTTCAAGCTTTCCAAAGAAAAGGCCAAATTAGTCGGCGAACTTTTAGGCGCCCAAGCCGCTTCATTGGCCACCTTGCTGGACCCCGAAGCTATTATTTTGATTGGAGCGCTGTTGGAACCAGACGGAGAGATTTGGCCGTATGTCGAGGAAACATTTCGCCGATTTATCTTATCCGACATCGCAGACAAGGTCTCTTTGTTGTATTCTCAGGTTGGTTCTTTTGCAGCTGCTATTGGAGCGACCCAACGATGTTTTCATGAGCTTTATCCCACCACTTCAAGTGTGGATCGATTAAGACCCAATCTGACTTAGCCAGTTTTGGTGCAACGTGCAATTTCACACACATTTATTTAACGAAAAAACAATCCAATAATATGAAGTTATTCCTTGATAGCGCGATTACAGAAGAAATTGCCCATGCTCTCGAAGCTTGGGACATGGATGGACTTACAACCAACCCCAGGCATGTTATGGTGTCAGGTAAACCGTTTCGCACGGTTATCGCCGAGATCGCCGAGATGGTCCATGGCACCGACAAACCAGTAAGTGTAGAAGTAAATCCCCATTTTACTAAGTGTAAGGAAATCGTAGATCAAGGCCGTGAGCTCGCTGCGCTTTCTCCCAATTTTGTCATCAAAGTAGGTGCCTGTGAGGGAGGATTTACCGCCATAAGAGAACTTTCCAAAGATGGCATTCGAACGAACGCCACCTTGATCATGTCCGTTGCCCAGGCATGGCATGCGGCCCGGGCAGGTGCATCCTTTATAAGCCCCTTTCTTGGATGGAAAGATCAGTTCGGTGATTCACCTGATACCTTCATTGGTGAAGTTCGAACCATGCTGGATAAATTCGGATATCCTTCAGAAATCATCGCGGCAGCTGTTCGTAACGCACGACAGATTGGTGATGTGGCAATTGCCGGGGCTCATTGCATAACGGCTGGAGTCGCTGTCTACAACGAGAGCTTCCGGAACCCTTACACAACTATGGGCGAAGGGATTTTTCAAGATGCCTGGGATAAGACGCCCGAATTTTGAGCCCGGAGTTAACCTGCACGGAGAAATGAAGTTGGAGCTTTCGAAAAGTTTCGACCAATAATAAATACCATGGACACATACGGATTATATTTAAACGGCGAATGGGTCGACAGTGAGAAAAAACTGACCGTTATTGATAAAGGAACAGGCGAAGCGTTCGCCGAAGTAGCCACGGTTGATCGAGCGGGCATTCACAAAGCCATTGCAGACGCCGAAGCAGCTCGCGCCGGTTGGGCAGCTACGACTGGCATGGCCCGAGGTGATCTCCTGTTAAAGCTTGCCGCAGAAGTCAGCAAACGCGCTGAAGAAATTGCCCACGACATAACCCTTGAAAACGGTAAACCACTCCCACAGAGCAAAGGCGAGGTCGGTATGGCAATTGATCATATTCGATGGTTCGCGGAAGAAGCTCGCCGCTCCTATGGGCGTAGTGTGCCAAACCAAACTCCTGGCAAGAGGCATCTTATTCTCAAGCATCCGGTGGGTGTGGTTGGAGCGATCGCTCCGTGGAATTTTCCTCTGGTTTTATCGTTGCGAAAAGTAGGACCTGCCTTAGCCGCCGGATGCCCAGTCATTTTAAAGCCTGCTTCCGCCACGCCGGTTTGCGCAGTCAAGTTGGCTCAGTGTATTGAAGCTGCTGGATTCCCCAAAGGCGTTTTCCAATTGGTCGTTGGTAAGGCCTCGGACATTGGAAATGAAATGCTGGAAAATCCGTTGTGCCGAAAGATTTCTTTCACCGGTTCCACCGAAGTAGGAAAAAAGCTGATCGAAGGAGCAGCGAAAACCTGCACCCGTCTTTCATTGGAACTGGGAGGTAACGCACCTCTCCTGGTGTTCGCCGATGCCGACCTCGACAAAGCGGTCGATGGCGCGATTATCACCAAATTCCGTAACTCCGGCCAATCCTGTATCGCATCGAATCGCATTTATGTGGAGCGACTTATCCTCGACGCCTTTGTAGAAAAATTTGTTGAACGAACCAAGGCCCTGAAAGTTGGTTATGGATTGGAAGAGGGAGTAGAAATTGGACCTTTGATCGATGAAGCTGGACGTGGGGCAGCCTTGCAATTTGTTGAGGATGCAAAAGCCAAAGGCGCAACCTTACTATGCGGAGGAACCGCTGTTGAAGGACGGGGAGTCTTTATAACACCTGCGGTTCTGGTAGACCTTCCATCCGATGCGCGTTGTTTAACAGAAGAAATTTTTGCACCTGTAGCTCCGGTCGTACCCTTCGATACAGAGGAGGAAGCAGTGGCTCTGGCGAACAATACCGAATATGGTTTGGCCGCTTACGCGTTTACAAAGGATTTGAACCGGGCATTGCGTTTAGCCGAGCAACTGGAAGCGGGAACCGTTGGTATCAACGAATCGGTTCCTGCCACGAGCAGTTGTCCCTTTGGTGGCTTTAAGCAAAGTGGCTGGGGACGTGAGTTAGGTTCTGAGGGTATCGAAGCTTACCTTGAAACAAAGCATGTTTCATTTGGTGGCGTGTAACTTTTGGAAACTGGTAAAACGGTTATTACCTCGTAACACCCTGGTTCGGTGTTAGCTGTTTTGGCTACGGACCGGAATCTGAAGTAAGTATTTTAACTCCATTGCGACTACCTGTTATGCTAAATTGGAAAAACGTTCTCAACTTTGTCAGCAACGGAAACCCTGATCCTGATCGCAGGGTTTCTAAAACGGAAGCGGAATGGCGTGAGATACTCACTCCTGAGCAATTTCAAGTCGCTCGACTTAAAGGGACTGAGCGAGCGTTCAGCTCAGGCATGTGTGAGCTCCATGAGCCTGGAAAGTATGGCTGCCTATGTTGTAACACCCCGCTCTTTGATTCCACAGAGAAGTTTGATAGCGGCACAGGCTGGCCATCTTTCACCCAGCCCATTACCGATAACGCCATCGCGCACCACAACGACGGAAGTTATGGTATGACGCGGATAGAAGTTACCTGTAATACCTGCGACGCTCACCTCGGACATGTGTTTCCAGATGGGCCAGAACCCAGTGGGCTGCGTTATTGCATTAATGCAATTTCGTTGACCAAATTTGAGAGCGATTCGAAACCGGCTCCAAAGACAAAACTGGCCACTTTTGGCGGTGGGTGCTTCTGGTGCACTGAAGCACTTTTTCAACAATTGCGAGGTGTTGTCAGTGTCACCAGTGGTTATGCCGGAGGACAGTCTGCCAACCCTAAATACCACGAGGTATGTTCCGGTGCGACCGGACATGCCGAGGTGATACAAGTGGAATACAATCCGGGCGAAATCTCTTACGCGGATCTTTTAAAGGTCCATTTTGGAACTCATAACCCGACTACTTTGAACCAGCAGGGAGCTGACAGAGGGACACAGTATCGAAGTATAGTTTTTTATCAAAACGACGAAGAACTCGAGCAGGCATCTGCTATTAAGGATGAGGTGGCAGCACTGGTGGAAAATCCGGTTGTAACGGAGTTGGCACCTTTCGAGACATTTTATCCGGCCGAGGATAATCATCAGGACTATTACCGCTTGAATCCACAAGGCGGATACTGTGCCGCGGTGATCCAGCCAAAACTTAAAAAATTCCGCGATCTGTTTGGAAATCTGTTGAAAGCCGACTCATAGGCCATGACAGAAACGTTTGATCTCATAGTTGTTGGGGGTGGCCGCGCCTCGGGTCTCGCTATCGCGGCGGCACAATCGGGTTTGAAGACTGTTCTGGTGGAGCGTGACAAGCTTGGTGGGGCTTGTCCGAACCGTGGCTGCGTGCCATCGAAATTGCTTATTGGTTTCGCTGAGGCGGCCAACCGGGTTCGCGAAGCTGAACGCGTGCTTTTCGCGATCGGACGTCGACCAAACACCGAGGCACTTGAACTTGAAAAAACCGGGCTCGCAGCCAACGAGCAAGGGTTCCATCCGGTCGATGCACATTTGCAGACTGCGGTTGACGGAATCTTCGCAGCTGGAGACGGGAATGGACGTTACATGTTGCAACATGCGGCCGCGTTTGAGGTTCGTTATCAGCGGCATAAATTTATCAAAAACAGTGATGAGCCAATCGACGAACAGCAGATTGCCCATGCTGTATTTTCCAATCCGGAAGTCGCCTCAGTTGGGTTGACCGAAGAGCAACTCAAGGATGCTGGCACGCCGTATGTTTTTGTATTCGAAGACTGGCTCGCCAGTGCCCGTGCCATGGCAATGCGGATCGATTATCCACGAATCAAACTGCTCGTTTCCCCGGCGGATTATTCCATACTCGGTTGTCATCTTGTAGGTCCGGAATCCTGTACCTTGATGCATCAAGTGCTTGCCGTTATGCATTTGAAAAACGATGTGCGAGAATTGGCAGACATGATTTACATCCATCCCGGACTGAATGAGTGTATTTTGTCCGCCGCGGTAAATGCGGTCGCCAAAGTGAGGAAGTTTAACCAAGAATATTAATATGATCGAAAGAGAGATGGGACATCCGAATGGATAACATCTCATTGAATAAACCGCTTAGCTTTTGACCTAAGTTTTATGGAACTATGAGTATTTCCTTCAACAACACATACGCTAATCTGCCAGAACGTTTTTATGCGAGTCAGGTGCCAGCCCAGGTTTCGGATCCCAAGCTGATTCGTATCAATCGGGAACTGGCGGCAAAGTTGTCAATTGACATCGACTGGTTGGAATCAGCCGAGGGTCTTGCGATGCTTTCGGGCAACGCGGTTCCCGATGGTGCCCAGCCGATTGCCCAGGCTTACGCCGGCCATCAGTTTGGTGGATTCGCACCACAACTCGGTGATGGTCGCGCCATCCTGCTTGGTGAAGTTCTGGATACAGAAGGCACACGATACGATCTTCAGTTGAAGGGTTCCGGACGTACCCCTTTTTCACGGAGTGGTGATGGCAAATCTGCGCTTGGTCCCGTGATCCGTGAATACATTGTCAGCGAAGCCATGGCCGCTTTAGGTGTACCCACCACAAGGGCACTTGCGGCGGTTCGTACCGGTGAACGAGTCATGCGCCAGGAAGGGCTTATCGACGGCGGCGTATTTACCCGCGTGGCGGCCAGTCATATACGAGTCGGAACATTCGAGTATTTTCATGCACGCAACGATACCGAGGCTCTGGGACTACTCGCCGATTTTGCTATTGCTCGCCATTATCCTGATGCTGCCAAAGCGGATGATCCTTATATTGCTTTGTTGGAGTCCGTTGTTATCGCGCAGGCAAACCTGATCGCTCACTGGCTTTCTCTCGGATTTATTCATGGCGTAATGAACACCGACAATTTTGCCATATCGGGGGAGACAATCGACTATGGTCCCTGTGCCTTTATGGATGCCTTCCATCCGCAATGCGTGTTCAGTTCTATTGACAGGGGTGCTCGCTACGCCTGGGGCAATCAGGCCAACATTGGATTCTGGAACCTTACTCGTTTTGCAGAAACCTTGTTGCCGCTGCTGTCAGGGGATGCGGACCAATCAACCAAGTTGGCCGAAGCCGCGTTGGCCAAATTTCCGGATCAATTCGGCGAGCAATACATCTATCGTTTTCGTGCCAAATTGGGCCTCCCGCCTGAAGCTCCTGTGGAGCTCATTAAAGAATGCCTCGAATTACTCGCCTCCCAAAAAGTTGATTTTACGATTTTCTTTCGTCAGCTCACGCGAGTTGCCGCTGGAGAATCTACTGAAGAAATAAGCGCATTATTTTCAGATACTGAGCCTTTTAATACATGGTTCAACTCCTGGAAGAACGAGGCCGACTTCACTAATCACCTGACCGACATGCGTTCGGCGAACCCGATCCTGATTCCGCGTAACCACCGCGTTGAACAGGCTATTCAAAGCGCTTATGCTGACGACTATGCTCCGTTCAATCGTCTCGTTGAAGCGCTAGCCAATCCTTATACCGAGCAGGCCGACTACGCGGATCTCGAAACACCTCCGCGACCAGAAGAAATCGTCCATCAAACGTTCTGCGGTACTTAGGCGAAGTCTTTGAATCGCAAGCGGGTCCATTCCTCAAAGCTTGGAGCTTACTGAAAAAGTAGATATTAACTTCTTGGTAAAAATATCAATCTCTACTCAATTTTTCGATGCCAGTATGGTCCATTAATGAATCCAGCATCTGCGCTGTTTTGCTGGTAATCCCCCGCCAGTCCCGGCTTCAAAGGAGCGATGGTCAGTTGTGTCGGTCGGAACATAACCGATGTTATAATATTCATGAGTATTAAATTACCTTGTCCAAAAGATAGGAACCATTCAAAATCCCCATTGTTTTCAAACAAATACCGCCTTGTCTTTTGACACGGTGCCAACCTTGAGAATCATGCATATTTTTTTTAACTAACTTTTAGAGACGGCCGAGGATGATCTCAAAAATAATACCATATCCCAAAAGTCCAAAAATGGCTATTAATTCCTTGCGTCCGCCTGTTATAAATGCATTCTAAGTAGCTAAAGTTTGAATAAACCAACTTTTCCCCATGGATTACCATCCCCAAGAAGATTTTGCCTATACGCGACGAGAGTTTTTAAACCGTTGTGGCATGGGCTTTGGTGCACTGAGCCTTGGATCTATTTTTGGAAATCAGGCCGCAGCAAGTGATTCAGGCACCATCACAACACTGGATCCACGAGCTCCGCACTTTGCGCCAAAGGCCAAACGCGTCATCCAAATTTTTGCGAATGGAGGGCCTTCCCAGGTTGATACTTTTGATCCTAAGCCGTTGCTGAATGAATGGCATGGAAAAGCTTTGCCGGTTACCCTGAAGACTGAGCGCACCACTGGCGCAGCTTTTGGCTCGCCCTTTAAATTTAGTCGTTACGGAGAAAACGGAACCGAGGTCAGTGAATTATTTTCCCATGTCGGTGAATGCATGGACGATATTTGTTTGGTTCGCTCGATGTACACAGACGTTCCCAATCACGAGCCATCTCTCTTACTTCTTAATTGCGGGGATGCTCGATTGGCACGACCGAGCATGGGGTCATGGCTGACTTACGGACTGGGAAATGAAAATCAGAATCTTCCGGGCTTCGTGGTACTGTGTCCGAACGGCTATCCGGTTGGGGATGCAGCAAACTGGCAAAATGCCTTTTTACCAGGTGCGTTCCAGGGAACCTACATCGACACCAAACATGAGGATATCGATAAGCTTCTGGAGAACATTCAAAACGACCATACCGATTACGGTACTCAGCGGAAGCAACTCGACCTACTTAACAAGATAAATGGATTCCATGCTGCGCAACGAGCTGACGATGGCCGCTTTGGTGCTCGAATTCAATCCTTTGAGTTGGCTTACCGGATGCAGATGGAAGCGACCGATGCTTTTGATATTTCGACAGAGCCGAAATATATCCGCGAAATGTATGGCGAAGGAGTTCAGGCACGGCAGCTTTTGATTGCCCGGCGCCTGGCTGAACGTGGTGTGCGTTTTACTCAGGTGTGGACGGGTTTCCGTCAACCTTGGGACACCCACGATGATAACAACAGCGAACACCGTAGATTGTGTGGAGAGTGCGACAAGCCAATCGCAGCCTTGTTGAAAGATCTTAAAATGCGCGGCCTGCTCGATGATACCCTGGTTATCTGGGGTGGCGAATTTGGACGCACGCCTGTAGTTGAACTATCGGTACCGGGGGCCAACCAGGGGAAGGTGAACGGACGGGACCACAACAACCATGGATTCAGCATGTGGATGGCTGGTGGAGGTGTTCGTGGAGGATACGTTCATGGAGCTACCGATGAATTCGGATTTGCTGCCGTTGAAAATCGTGTCCATGTTCATGATCTGCAGGCGACAATCATGCACCTGATGGGATTCGATCATGAAAAACTTACCTACCGCTACGCCGGACGGGATTTTCGACTGACTGATGTGCACGGAAATGTTGTGCACGAACTCATTGCCTAACAAAATGAGGTTAAGGAAATCATATTTGCTTGCTCCATTCGGTCTGCTTATCGGAAGCGCAATTGCTTTTTCCTCCTCTCTGGAGACGCAGGAACGCTCTGAGATTCCGGCATTCAATATGGCGTCTGCGGATACGCACTGGGCTTTTATCCCTTTGGAAAAGCCAGAGCTTCCCTCAGTCGATGTTGGCTTGGGCAACGAAGTGGATGCGTTTATTTTAGCGAATCTTCAAACGCGTGGATTGAAACCAAATGGTCCTGCTGACAAACGAAGCCTCCTTCGACGTGTGACTTATGACCTTATTGGACTACCTCCCACTTATGAAGAGGTACAATCCTTTGTAGCGGATGAATCCGCGGATGCTTTCGAAAAAGTAGTCGATCGGCTACTGGCTTCACCTGCTTACGGTGAGCGTTGGGGAAGACATTGGCTGGATATAGCGCGTTACGCTGATACCAAAGGGAGGCCCAACTTTCGTGACGGTAACCGTTATGCCTACGCTCATACTTATCGCGATTATGTGATCGAAGCCTTTAACGACGACAAACCCTATGACCAATTCATTTTGGAACAGATTGCAGCCGACCAGTTGGATTTGGGAGAGGACAACAGTGAGTTGGCAGCTTTGGGCTTTCTCACCTTGGGGAAATTAATGGCAAAGAATGATTTGATTGATGATCAGATCGACGTGATAACCCAAGGCTTGCAAGGACTCACTGTTTCCTGCGCACGTTGTCACGACCATAAGTTTGATCCTATTCCGACCAGTGACTATTATTCGCTTCACGGTATTTTCAACTCAACCGAAGTTCCGACGGAAATGCCTGTGATTCGGCATCCTGAAAGTGAAGCAGATTACCAATCTTATTTAGCTGAAGTAGCGAAAATCCAAAAACGAATTGATATAAGAGCGGAGGAAGTCATCGACCTATGGTTGTTAAACGAACGACATCATGCGGGAGATTTTCTGAATTCTTATGAAGAAGCCATGACGATCGAGGATGATGGTAGTGTCACGGGGGATTTCACAGTGTTTGCCGGAACTAACAACGTGAGTCCTCATTTGTTGCGAAGCTGGATTGCCTACCTGGAAACAGAAGAAGGACGCTCCCATCCAGTTTTGAGTGATTGGTTTGAAAAGTATGCCAAAAACGACAGAGAAGCCGGGGTTGCGCATTACAACCAGTTGTTCAAAAATGCTCTCGATGGGAAAAACGGCTATGACGAGGTAAGAAATTTTTTGAAAGAGGAAGGCACGCCTCTTAATCCGGATCGTGTGGTGGTCAAGGTATGGATTGTGCGTAAGATTGAAGAACCTGAGAACGCCGGTGACATCATGAAAGAGCGTGATGCGGTTGAATGGACCCATCCGGGAACACCCTATCGTGCCCACGTTGTAGCCGACGTATCCGAACCAACAGATTCTCCCATCTTTAAACGAGGAAACGTTGGAACTCCGGGGGATATTGTTCCCCGTCAGTTTCTAGAAATACTATCAAGGGGAAATAGAAAACAATACACAGAAGGAAGTGGAAGGCTGCAATTGGCCCAGGAAATTGCTACTCCTGACAATCCCTTAACTGCCCGAGTCCTCGTAAATCGAGTATGGGGATGGCACACGGGTGCCCCACTGGTGGATACGCCGAGCGATTTCGGGGTTCGAACCCCTGAGCCAGTGCAAATTGATCTTCTGAATTGGTTGGCCACTTCGTTTATCGAGTCAGGGTGGTCCATCAAGGCGCTGCACAAATTGATCGTGCTTTCCAATACCTATCAGCAATCGAGCAAGCCCAATCAGAAGTCAGTGGCAGCAGATTCCGAAAATACTCTATGGCATCACTTCCCAAGTGAACGGTTGGATTTTGAATCTATGCGCGATACCTTATTAGAAGTGTCTGGCAACCTGGATCGAACCATGGGTGGTGTGCAGCAAGATATTTTGGATCCTGCGTCTAACCGGCGGACCGTCTACAGTTTTTTTGACCGATCAGAACCGCCTGGTGTATTTCGAACCTTTGATCACCCCAGTCCCAATGCGACTGCTTCGGCCAGGTTTGAAACGATTGTACCCCAACAAGCCTTGTTTCTCATGAATAGCCCGTTTACTATTCGACAGGCGAGAATCCTCGCTGACCGAATTGGTAAGGAGGAGGCCAATATCAGATCCCGGATCAATCGATTTTATCAAGTTGTATTTCAGCGGGAAGGAACAAAGGAGGAGCTTCAAACCGGTGTTGAATTTATTTCGAATGCCGAAGCTTATAAGGAATCGATGGCTGGAAACAGTTCAACGGATCCCGAGGCTAAAGAACCACTCTCAAGCTGGGGACTATACGCCCAGGCGTTGCTCTTGTCTAACGAACTGATGTTTGTCGATTAGCGTTCATGAACTCCCCGTCTGAAAAAATGAACCGGATGATATCTGTTTGGATTGGGGTAATCGGCTTGGCGATTGGAAGTGCAATCGGTTTTGCCTCCTCCCCGGAGACTCAGCAATCTCCAGTCGAACCTGCCTTTAATATGGCTGCGGCGGATACGCACTGGGCTTTCATCCCCTTGCAAAAACCTGAGCTTCCCACAGTTCATGTTGGCTCAGGTAACGAAGTGGACGCGCTTATTCTAAATAAACTTCGCGAGCGTGGGTTGAAACCAAATGCCCCTGCTGACAAACGCAGCCTTATTCGGCGGGTGACATATGATCTTACAGGACTGCCACCCACATTTGAAGAAATGCAGTCGTTCGTGGAGAATGACTCGCCCAATGCCTATGAACAACTCGTAGAACGTCTTTTGGCTTCACCTGCTTTTGGCGAACGTTGGGCGAGACATTGGCTGGATGTGGCGCGTTATGCCGATTCTGAGGGACGACCAAATTTTCGAGACGGTAACCGTTATAAATATTCTCACACCTATCGCGACTACGTGATAGAAGCATTCAATGAGGACAAACCTTACGATCGCTTTATACTGGAGCAAATTGCGGCCGATCAGTTGGACCTGGGTGAAGATAAAAAAGAACTAGCGGCTCTCGGATTTTTGACCTTAGGCAATTCCTTTTTCAGGAGAAAAGATTTTATAATCGATGATCAGATCGATGTGGTCACGCGAGGACTACAGGGACTGACGGTTACATGCGCTCGTTGCCATGATCACAAGTTTGATCCGATTCCGACCCGGGATTATTATTCACTTCATGGTATCTTTAACTCCTCCGAGTTGCCTAAGGAATTGCCAATTATTCGTTATCCAGAAAACAAAGAAGATCATGAATCTTATTTGGCTGAAATAGCGCGGTTACAAAAACTGATTGAAGAAAAGACGGAAGAGACGATCGACAAATGGTTGTTGAACGAGCGTTCTGTGGCCGGAAATTTCCTGGGAGCTGTTGAAGAAGGAAAAACAATTGTTGATGAGGCCGAATTCGTAGTTTTTGCCAAAAGTAAAGGAGTCAGTCCGGAACTTCTACGGCTTTGGATCGAATACCTGGAAACAGATGAAGGACGAGCTCAACCACTCTTGAAAGATTGGTTCGATATTTTTGCCAGTGCGGATCCCCTGCCAGGGATTGTGCATTACAATCAATTATTCAAAGACGCCCTGAATGACGACCAGGCAGGCGTTGAAACCGTCTGGGCCTTTCTTACCGAACCAGGAACACCGCTGAATCCGGATCGCGAAAAAGTTGCCGAGTGGCTTGATCGAAAAATTGGGGCGGAAACGACTAAACTCACCAAAGAAATTGGGGACCTTGAATTCACCCACCCAGGGACACCTTTTCGGGCACATGCTTTAGTCGATATTGCGGAGCCTAAGGACTCTCCCATTTATAAACGGGGAGATCCGAAAAACCTGGGAGAGGAGGTTCCTCGGCGTTACCTTGAAGTACTCGCTGGAGAAAAACGAAAACCCTATACGACTGGTAGCGGAAGACTGGATCTGGCTCGCGAAATTGCGAATGCCAACAATCCGTTAACTGCTCGCATTTTTGTTAATCGAGTATGGGGATGGCATATGGGTACCCCACTGGTGGATACGCCCAGCGATTTTGGTGTAAGGACGCCCGAGCCGGATCATATCGATTTATTAAATTGGTTGGCTGCCTCGTTTATCGAATCAGGTTGGTCCATGAAGGCGTTGCACAAAATGATTGTGCTATCCAATACCTATCAGCAATCGAGTACAGCCAACCCGGAGTCTGTGGCTGCAGATTCTGAAAATCTCTTCTGGCATCACTTTCCCAGGACAAGGTTGGATTTTGAGTCCCTTCGCGACACCTTGCTTGAAGTATCCGGAAACCTGGATCGGACCATGGGCGGACTACAGCAAGATCTTTTGGATCCAACGACCAATCGTCGAACGGTTTACAGTTACTTTGATAGAACGGAACCAGCTGGCATTTTTCGGACTTTTGACCATCCCAGTCCTAACGCGACCGCTCCGGAGAGATTCGAAACCATTGTTCCCCAACAAGCCCTGTTTCTTATGAATAGTCCTTTTATAATTCGGCAGGCTAAATTTCTGGCGGACCGAATCGGCCTTGAAGCAGGGGAGGACGTAGAGTCGCAGATCGGTGAGTATTATAAGGTGGTTTTTCAGCGAAATGCGACCAAGGAGGAAATTCAAATTGGGGTTGAGTTCATATCGAATGCTGAAGCTTTCACTGCTAGTTCTGTTGTTGTAAAAAGCACTGAGGATTCTGAAGCGAAAGAGCCACTCTCAGGATGGGAACTTTATGCCCAAGCTTTGCTTTTGTCCAACGAGCTGATCTTTGTCGATTAGTGGCCTATCATAAAAACCTTTCCGAATCGTTCTAATATCGAACATGTCTCAAACTTTGTGGCAGAGCGAGACCAACCTAGACCCTAGGGCTACGGCTTGGCACGCGCTCTTGCCCTGCTAAGCCATAGGTCAGGTTATTCTTATTACATTGGTTCGCATCATTAACCGAGTACCAAGAAACATGACAACCTGGAAGACTTTGTAGATGCGGTCGCCAAGCTTCCTCTCGAATTTGAACCGGGGACGGCATACCAGTATGGATTAAATCAAGCCTTGTTGGGATGTGTTGTGGAATCCATCACCGGACAGAGTTTCTACGAATATTTGAAAGAGAGGCTTTTCGATCCTCTTGGGATGAAAAGCACGAAATTCTACGTGACCGACGAAGAAAGAAGTAACTTGTTTCAGCCCGTATTTGTAAACTCCGGACACCTTAAAGGTTTCACGAGTAATTTGAGCTGGGTTACATTTAACGAAGACAATCACGCCTACTTTGGAGACATTGGACTCGTCTCAACCATGTCTGATTATACAAAATTCTGTCGGATGTTGCTGAATGGTGGAAGCTTTGAAGGCAGAGAAATCCTTTCGCCGAAAAGCATAGAAATAATGACCGGAAAACATTCAGAAGGCTTTCCAATTGAAGAACGAGCCGAACCCGCTCTGGTTGGCTTTTACCGCGGATTGTCACTATTCGTTTTGGAAGATCCTGAAGCGGATGGAATGGGGGCGTCAAAGGGGATTTATGGGTGGCAAGGAGTAGCAAACACACATTTTTGGATAGATCCCGAGATGAACCTTTTCGGTCTGTTTATGACGCGTGCGCGGGATTTCAGTTGGGATGTTGGCAAACGATTCCGCGAGTCCGTCTATAGCTCGGTTAGATAAATTCCTTTTGGAGGGGCGGCCTCATTTATTCTTTTCCAGCGGCCAGTACTTCTTCCATTAAACCTCTGCGCCAGACCTTCCCATCGAATTTAGACTTAATCGATTCCCGAACGGATTGTTTAAATGCGTCAATATCCAATTCCGAATAGGGTACAATGATCATACCTTTGGCTTGGAGCTTTTCGGCGATTTCATTCTCAAACTGGCGCGTAAGCGCGCTCATAATATCCATTGCTTCTTTGCTGGCCCTTTCGACAGCAGCCCTGTCCTCCAGGCTCAAGCTTTTCCAGGATCTTTCTGAAATCGCAAAAGGGATAGCGTTTAGCTGGTGATTAGTTTCTAAGACATATTTCTGCACCTCGTACCATTTGTTGGACCAAATGGTTGGATAAGGATTTTCCTGCCCATCAATGATGCCCTGACTGAGGCCGATGAAAATTTCTTTTAAAGGCATGGGAGTTGGATTGCCTCCAAGCCCTCTGATCACCGCTAATGACATGGGGTTTGGAACGGCCCGGATTTTCAGACCCTTCATTTCGTCAGGACTTTTAAACGGCGTCTTTCCGGTAGTTACCACGCGTTTCCCATAATAATACGAACCGAGAATCCGTATATGGCATTTCTCAATGATCTCCTCGTTCCATTTTTGTCCCAATTGGGGATGAGCCATTACTCGTTCAATTTGATCAAAATTGTCGAATAAATATCCCGAAGTCATAATGGTCATTTCCGGAACAATATCGGAAAGCATGGGGAAGTTTGGAACGCAGAAGTCAATACCGCCCGTTTTTGTGCTGATGTAAATATTTCGGTTCGAACCGAGCTGGCCAGCAGGGAAGACTTTCATTTCTATACGGCCCTGGCTGTACTCAGCCACTTTCTCGGCGAAAGCCTGCAGGCCAATACCACTAGGCGAATCGAGCTGATAGACGTGGGCCAGGCGCATTACCTTAGGTGAGAAGCTGGCTGCAAAGGCATGGGTTATTGAAACTAACCCTACAGTGAGCATTGCTACTGCTCGTTTTCTTGCACAAAAATAAAACAACTTGGAAATACTCATTTGAATTTGCTGGTAAATCTGTAATATGATTTTTAATACATCATACTATTACTTGAAAGAAACTTTGACCATGAAATTATTCCATCAACTGAAAAGTATAAAATATGATATTTTGTTTCTTCAGTTTTCGATCGTTGCCCTGTTAGTTCTTTCGGTTTTGCAAGTCTTTACCCGTTATGTTCTGAATGCCCCCTTGTCCTGGACAGAGGAAATTTCGACGATGATTTTGATTTGGATGACCTACGTTGGAGCTTATACCTTGTTGTATCGAGATTCCCATGCGCGCGTGGATCTTATCGATGATCTTTTCGGACAGCGCATCGCCAGGTGGGTGCATACTTTCTGGGACTTCGTTATTGGGGTTTTTCTGGTCGCTATGGCCTATGCAGGTGTAACTCTTATGGAAGTGATTGTTTACGACAAAACACCAGCTCTCAGAATTTCATATGCCATCGTTCTTTGCATCATCCCGGTCGTTGCGGTTTTGATGCTTTTCACCATTGTTCGCCGCATTTATCGGACGATCTTCAACTTGGCTGGAGGGCGATAGGGTGGCATTCGACGCAGGTCTTCTTTGGTTAATTGCGGCAAGTCTGGTTCTTATCTTTCTTGGTCTGCCTGTGGCATTTTCTCTGGCAACATGCGCGTTCGCATATCTCTGGCTAAACGGTTTTCCTTTGAGTCAAGGAGCATTGGAACTCGGCTTTTCCCTGGAGAATTTTACCTTTTTGGCTATCCCCCTATTTATGGCTGCCGGCATGACCATGAATGCCGGGAAAATTACCGACAGAATTTTTGATTTTGCCAATGTGTTGGTCGGGCGAATCCCCGGCGGACTGGGTCACGTAAATGTGCTAGCCAGCCTTGTTTTCGCTGGGATGTCGGGATCTGCTCTGGCCGACGTTGCAGGCCTCGGATCCATGGAGGTGAAGGCCATGCGCAAAAAAGGCTACGACACGAACTTTTCCGTTGGTATTACGCTGGCCTCGTCGGCCATAGGTCCGATTCTACCTCCAAGTATTCCTATGGTGCTCTTTGGTGTTATTGCGGATGTTTCCATAACGGGCCTTTTTCTGGGGGGGGTTGTTCCCGGACTGCTAATCGCTTTATGCCTAATGATCTATATTTTCGTTATCGGGGTGAGGCGAAATTATTATTCCAAGGAATGGGTGGGTTGGAAGGTCGTTTTAGTCGCCGGCTTTATCGCCATACCCGCATTGCTGACGCCGATCATTATCGTTGGGGGCATGGCATTAGGTATTTTCAGTCCGACCGAGGCAGCTACAGTCGCTGCCGTCTGGGCGTTGTTCCTCGCGGCAATCGTTTATCGCGATCTTTCCTGGGACGAATTCAAGAAGATCATGGAGGAGACAGCGCTATCGACCGCCAAGTTAATGTTCATCATCGCATCGGCGATGTTGTTTGGCTGGGCGTTGACGGTCGGCGAACTGCCGCAGGCTCTTTCACAATTTCTGGTTTCTACTTTTAATGAAAGGTGGAGTTTTCTGCTGGCGGTAATCCTGGTACTCCTGGTGTTGGGCGCTATAATCGAGAATGCGATTTTGCTCTTGATTCTCGCTCCGATGCTTCTACCAATCGCTCAGCAATCCTTTGGTATGGATCCTGTTCACTTGGGTGTGGTTATGGTGTTTTCGATAATGATTGGTCAATACACACCACCCATGGGTCTTTCCCTTTTTGTCATGCGTGACGTCGCTCAACTCTCCCTTGGGCGGGTATCTATTGCCGTGGCACCATTCCTGATTCCGCTTATTGGAGCCTTGTTCATTATGGCCTATGTTCCGGAAATCGTACTTTGGTTACCCCGATTGCTTGGTTACTAAAACCAGGTAATCGAGGGAAAGCCTAATTGTTATTTAAGGCCTGATAACGGTGCCATCTCCATTTCGAATGGGCGGCCAATTTAGCGGATCCTCCGAAACGGGAAATTTTGCGGCCAACTTTTCATCAAAATCTACACCGAATCCCGGCGCTTCATTCACAACCATATAGCCGTTTTCAATTTTCGGACATCCCGGAAAAACTTCCTGAGTATCATGGTTGAATACTACGACTTCCTGAATACCAAAATTGGGGATTACCAAATCCAGATGCGCGTTGGCCGCATGCCCTACCGGGGAAACTCCGTGTCCATGCCAGGCGGTTTTCACATTGAACATTTCACTCAAGACAGAAATTTTGCGGGCCACACTAAGTCCACCCACGTGGGAGACGTGGACGCGGATAAAGTCTATCATCATACTGGAAATCAAACTTATCCATTCAGTCGGATTATTAAAAAGCTCTCCCATCGCAATGGGGCAGCTCGTTTGGTCCCGCAGCATATCGAAATAGTGTTGGTGTGTTTCTGGTGGAAAAGGATCCTCCACGAAAAACGGATCAAACTCTTCAAGTTGTTTGATCAGACGGATTGCATCGATAGGATTGATCCGTTCGTGAATATCGTGGAGCAATTCGATTTGTTTCCCACAGGTCTGTCGAATATGGGCAAACATTTCGGGCAATTTTTCTAAATAAACGCGGGTATCGACAGAGATATCATCCGCAGATCCAAAACCATGCTTCTTGAAATCGGGTTCCCCGGAGAGGTTTTCACTACCATATCCGCCTTGCTGAATTCGGATATGTCGGAATCCCTTTTTCATCAACGCCTTTACTTCTGCCTCGACTGTTTCCAAATCATCGCCTCTGGCATGGGCATAGCAATCGACCGCAAAACGGACTTTCCCACCCAACAATTGATAGACCGGCATGTTCGCCCGTTTCCCTTTAATATCCCACAGCGCCTGGTCCATTCCGCTCAGTGCATTGTTGAATATTGAACCATTCCGCCAATAGGACATATTGTAGGTGGTCTGCCAGAGGTCCTCAATTTGATCGGGATCTTTCCCCATCACAAACGGTTTCAAATAGCGCTCAATCGCCTCGGCAACGAGATGAGTTCTGCGGCGGTAGGATGCGCATCCCAAGCCGTATAATCCTGGTTCAGAGGTTTCAATTTTGACCACCACCAAATTTTGATTGTCGGGCACCGTCAGGAAGACTTTAACGTTGGTGATCTTGAGCGGGGCGAGCCCCTTGGTTCCCTTTTCATAGGTCGCCGCCATCGCTTCTCCCTGCTTATTCATGGCACCCATAGCTCCTGCTGTGGTGCCAAGTGCTGCTAATTTCATCATGTCCCTGCGATTCATAAACAAACTCCTTCTATGTTAAATTCTATGGTGGTTACTGAATTGAGATGAGTAGGGAAGGTTTAGGGATGTATCAATATTATAATCCATTTTTGGATAATTAATTGTTTTCTAAACCTTTTGTTCAAATATTCGGGTATCAATAATGTCCTCCAGGTCGGTCGGTATAAATCCGGATTAATGAAACGGCACTGCGAGGACGTGCAGCTAACTGTTGCCATGGTGGTGACACCATTGATTTACGAATAAGCTCACGAGATAAAACCATTAATCGATCTATGGTCTCACGACCATGGCTACAGTTGTTATCCTACCGAGTTTCCATCGACATCCTCCCATCTCTTTTCTACCTATCACTAAATGAAAGCCATCTGCGTTGATCCTGACACACACGCCATCAGTTGGACTGAGGTGTGCGACCCAGCACCCGCACCTGGTGAAGTCGTCATCGATATTCATGCTTCAGCCGTGAATCGTGCTGATCTACTGCAGCGAATGGGGAAGTATCCGGTTCCTCCCGACGCCCCACCTTACATGGGACTGGAGGCCGCCGGTGTCATTTCCGAACTCGGTGAGGGTGTAACCCGCTGGCAGGTAGGTGATCGCGTTTGCACACTACTCGGTGGTGGTGGCTATGCAGAACGCGTAGCAACGCCAGCCTCCATGCTCATCCGTATGCCAGACGATTGGGATTTCGAAAAAGCGGCAGCGGTGCCCGAGGTCTTTTATACAGCCTTTCTGAATTTGTTTATCGAAGGTGAGTTAAAAGAAGGCGAAACCGTATTGATCCACGGCGGAGCGAGTGGGGTAGGGACCGCTGGAATCCAATTGGCCAAACGCGCGGGTTGTCGTGTGCTTGTCACCGCAGGACGCGCGGACAAGATCGACTTTTGTAAACAGCTCGGTGCCGATGTGGCGGTGAACTACAAAGAAGAAGATTTTGAAACAGTCATTCGAAAAGAAGCACCAGATGGAGTGGCTGTAATATTAGATATTGCGGCGGCGGATTACTTGAAGCCCAACATGAAATTATTAAAGACACGTGGCCGCCTGGTCATCATTGCTCTTCTTACAGGCACCAAAGCCGAGATCGATTTGTCTCTTTTGATGCGTGGTCGACAACGTGTCATAGGTTCTGTACTTCGTTCCCGTTCGCTGGAAGAGAAGGTCGCCATTCATGATCGGTTTGAGGAAAGCTTTTGGCCGGATCTTGTGTCCGGTCTGATCAAGCCGATCATTTACAAAACACTTCCCATAGAGGAAACCGAGGCCGCACAAAACATATTGGCGAACAACGAAAATATCGGGAAAGTTATCCTGAAGGTGAGGGACTAGAGCAGCTTAACCAATACTTTCTGCTTAGGACTGCCATTCTACGGATCTACGAGATACCTAAGGCTCAGGCTTCCCGGTCTGGATCTGTGTTTATTTGAGTCAATCTGTAGTTTGAAATTAAGAATGAACAGGACCCCCATACTACTCGAAGCACCCTTTCAAGTTGGGACAAATAACCAATAAGCTTGTAAACGAGGCCGTGATACCACCGTTCCCAAGTCCTTTAGAATTTTCCATTTCACCTTCAATGCCAAGTGTTTACGAATAAAGACTTTCTCCTTTAATTGAGGTTTTAGAGTGAGCCTACAATCAAAAGTCCGAAAATGGCCAATGGAGTCTTGACTCGATAACACCTACTCCATATCTCTTAATCCATAATGGTGCCAATTTCGTTCCATTTGTATTCATTTATTAGAATTTTTCTCATACCTCGAGAGTAATTACTCATTCTCCAAAACCTATTAACGGTCTCAAAAAATCCACACTTAATTTACCCGTGCAAGGCAACTAGAACTAGGGGCTTGCTCCTAACGCTCTACATACAAAGCACTTCAACTAACAAATAAACATATACATCTATGAACGCTAAAAAGAACAAATGGTTAACAACCCTGGTCGCTATTCCGGCTTTTGGAATGGCCGTCGGACTTCCCTTGAGTTACGCTCAGGAAGACGACGATAATGTTTTCGAACTTAATCCTTTCAACGTAACGGAAGAGGAGAACGTCGGTTACCTGGCCCGGTCTTCCCTGGCTGGCACACGTTTAAATACACCTTTGAGAGATATCGCTGCAACTGTCAGTGTCATCACCCAGGAGTTTTTGGACGATACCGGATCCACCGATCTGCAGGAGCTGCTCGTCTACACGGCCGGCACGGAAATCAGTGGTATTGGAGGCAACTTTGCCAACCCGGACAGCACCAATGTGGTCTCAGGTGTTCAGGAGCAAAATTTTAGAGATCCGATTCGAAATACCCGGGTTCGCGGTCTTGCCAGGGCTGACCTGACCCGCAACTATTTCTCAACCGTTATCGCCATGGATTCTTACAACACCTCCCGTGTTGTTATTAATCGCGGGGCGAACGCGACATTGTTTGGATTGGGTAGTCCAGCTGGTATTATCAACAACCAGACCATTACTCCACTTTTCGAAAATCATGGAAAACTTTCGTTTCAATTTGGTAGTTACGACTCCCATCGTTCAGAAATCGATGTTGAACAAGTCCTCATTGAGGATAAGTTGTCTCTCAGGGTCGCAATACTGAATGAAGAAAGAAGTTACCAACAGAAACCTGCCTTTGAGCACGACGCGCGCGTCTTCGCCGTCACGGAATGGCGTCCGTTCGAGAATACTTCTCTCCGCGCGTCCTTCGAGTCAGGCTCCATTTCCGCTAACCGTCCGCGTACCCTTCCTCCGCAGGATTTGGTAAGCGCGTGGTTCCTTCCCGGTCCGGCAGGCACTCCAAAGCCAACGCACAATCCTTATTGGGGCGGTGGTACCAATTACCAGGTTCCTGGTAGCTATGTACCGGATGACCTGTCGACGACAGGTGTCAACGAGTATAGAATTTCTACTCTTCCCAATTATTTTGGATTTGGTGGGTATACCTTTGAACCGGTTCTCGTTTACGACGGCCCGGAATTCGGCGTTGCCGGCGGGGCGTTACCCAGAGGTGTGGATGGCACGGTGTTTATCCAACCGGGAGGCAATCGTTCAAGAGATTTTTCCAATGGGGCGAATTCACAGAGTTTTGCCGCCATGCGGGGAACGGCTGAGAATCATGGAACTGTCACTGCACAAAAGCCGGATACTTTCGATCAGAACGGTAATTCAAGAAATGCTACGAGGGGTTTCTACACCAATGCGGTAGTGCAAGACCCTACTTTCTTCGACTTCTTTAACAAACTGATAGACGGACCTAACAAGAGTGAGTTGGAATGGTTCGACGCGTTCAACCTCTCCTTAGAACAAACCTTTTTGGAAGGAAATGCCGGTTTATCTTATCAAATGAACAAGGAGGATTACCGGAGCGACTTTGACGCCGTGTTGTCTATAGGGTCCCGTTTCCAGGGTTTGGGCATCGATTTGAATACCCACACTCGTTGGGGTGATGTAAATCCCAATTTCGGTCGGGTTTGGATATCGGGAAGCCGGGGATTCATCAATACCAGTGAACAATCGCTCGAAAATCACCGTGTTACCGGCTTTTACAAATTTGATCTTTCGAAGTTCGATAAGAATGATAGTTGGTTGGGTATGATTCTAGGTTCTCACGCCATTACAGGTCTCTATGAGAATTCAAGAGATGGCTCCACGTCGATTTCCTACTTTCAGCCAATTCCCGATGCCCGGTTTCGAACGGTTGGCGATGGTGTTCGTTTAAATAAGAATCCGGCAACCGACTTTGGTGTACCTAACTATGCCGCAGCCCAATTGGTTTATGTGTCTGGCAGTCTGGCCGATCGGACTAGTTCAGCAGGAGCCAATGTGTCCAATTGGAAAACCAAGTTTGAGCTGCAAGATGAGTATACCTTACGGTACCTCAATTACGATACGGGAGCTTATGAAAATGGTACTTTCAGGTTCGAAGAACGTGTTGCCGGATCGCCAGCACAGAATAACAATACGATAAAGCAGAACATTGATATCGAAAGTAAAGCCATCATCTTACAGAGCCGCTTTCTCGATGATCATCTGGTAGCGAACTATGGCTACCGTGAGGACGAAGTGGACGTATTTACCAACGACAATGCCCCTCTCAATGATGACGGTAGTAGAAACGTCAACGGAAGCGCCTGGCAATTGCCGACTACACCTACATTTAAATCCTCCTCCGATTCAGCTAACTGGGGTGTTGTGGCTCACGTTCCCGACGCGTGGATGAAAAACCTCGGAGGACTGGGACTTAGCTTTCACTACGCGGTATCTGAAAACTCGCAGATCGGTCAGGAGCGGGTCAACCTGAGAGGGCGGAATCTGGCACCGGTGAGTGGAGATACGACAGAAAAGGGCTTTACCGTTGAGATCAATGACTGGCTCAGCATTCGTTACAACGAGTATGAGACCCTGCAAGTGGGTGAGACCAGTATAGGCTTAACCAACAGCTTTAGACCTCTGATTCAGTTATACGGCAACTATGTTAGCACACAGCTTAAGGAGGAAGTCGTTGACTTTGTGAAGGAGAATCCGTCGGCTTGGCCAGGCACTGGTAACCCGGACGATTTTCTAAACTTCAAACCGTTTGATTCACCGATAGGTAAAGATGTAGCGAGCCTGATAAACAGCCGAATAGACTCTGCTGGTAACGCTCAAAATAGTATCCCCGCTGCATTGGCCTTCACCTCCGACTTGTTGTCCGAAGGTAAGGAAATCGAAGCGGTAGCCAATATAACCAGCAATTGGCGGGTTATGCTGAATGTTACACAACAGGAGGTGTCTGCCACAAACACCGGCGGCTTGCTTGTTCAGTGGATCAATGAGGAAGTGAATCCTAATTTAGCGAAATATGGTCAGTTCCCGTTAAGTGCCACCGGTAGTGAGACGATTAATAATTGGCTCGGCCGTAATGCCATCACAGCCATCAACCTGCAGCTTGCCCAGGATGGTGCAAAAAGGACCAACGAAATCCGCGAATGGCGTTGGAATCTGGTGACCAATTATGAATTCGACCGGGATTCCAAGTTGGCCGGTTTCAATGTCGGTGGTGCCTACCGCTGGCAAGATGTTGTTGGAATCGGACGGCCTCTTCTGGTTAATCCGGAAGGCGGATTCAAACCCGACTTGGCTAATCCCATATATGGACCAACCCAAGACAGATTCGATGCCTGGGTTGGTTGGGAAAGAGGAATTGGAAATCACTTTGGTCGAGACACTCTGTTGAGAGTCCAGCTCAATGTGCGCAACCTGTTGGACGATACAGATCTTATCCCTGTTGTCGCTGATCCCGATGGCGGCATTCCAGTAGTCCGCATTCCTGACGAACGCACCTTCGAATTACGCGCTTCGCTTAGCTACTAAGAAAAAAACAGTTTCTTAATAATCCGAGGCCAGTCCCTAACCGGACTGGCCTCTTTTTTGTTAACACTGTCAGTCGAGATTTGAATCCTGGGAACGCCGAGCCCCTGCTCAGTGGTTAAATAGACTTTTTCAAATCACTTCATTTTGTGATACTTGTGGTTAATCTCTTTCCGCACATCAAACAATTCGCGACCAAGGTCGCTCCTGCATTCACTCCAAACTTTCTATAATCTCCTTACCCATTACCACTCGCCTCCCTTTAATGGTGGCATCCTCGCTCTAATCTATTTCACTTGATTTCAATGAACAGCTCTCTGTTCGTTTTTTCCGTACGCGAAAATGGGGATTGAAGACAGGATTTACTCGAAAATTGAAAAAGGCAGATATCCTGCTTGAGGATGCAAAGTGACATTTGTTTATCCTCTAGCCCATTGTATTTCGAACAGGTAATCCTTATCATACACTCAATTTAATGCCCTTGATAAGCTTCGTTTTCTGCGGACAGGTATAAGTTTTCCTTTTACGATGTGAAGGCGATGTGTTGATGTCATTTTGTTCCAAGATTCGTTTTCTTTACCTTAAGTATGAATATCTCTCTGTTCGATTTCTCTATAATCGCCTGCTACTTTGTTGTTATTTTCATCATCACGGTTCGAATTGGGCGTAAGGTTTCGGATTCGAATGACTACTTTCTCGCGGGACGGTCTATGCGTTGGCCGATGATCGGAGCCTCTTTGTTTGCCACCAATATTTCGGCGGAGCAGTTCGTGGGGCAGGCCGGACTGGCAGTTGCCATCGGGATTGCGGTTGCCAATTACCAGTTGGCGGGCGTTCTGGGATTTGCGCTCATGGGGCTAATTTTTCTGCCCACCTTTATTCGCTTGGGGATTACCACCGCTCCGCAGTTTTTGGAAATTCGCTATGGTACAGAGTCACGGAAGTTTCTTTCGATTATCACCATTCTTTTTATTGGATTAAACGCGGTCCCGCTTTCGCTCTACGCTGGCGGTCAAGTCATGCGCGATATGTTTGGTTGGGATTCGATTGTTCCAGGGATTCTTATTCTTTGTGTCACTACAGGTCTGTATGCTGTAATAGGCGGGTTGAAGGCGGTTGTGGTTACCGACTTCATGCAAATGTTTATTTTGGTTATCGGTGGTTTTCTCGTTCTGGGATTCGGTTTGCATGCTGTGGGTGGCGTCGGTGCTTTTCTTGGAAAGATGGACGCCATAAAGGCCAGCGGCGGGGAGGATTTGATGTCGTTGTTTCGGCCGGCTAATCACCCGATTATCCCTTGGACGGGAGTTGTGTTTGGTTTAACCGTGCATTCATTTTATTATTGCTCAATGAACCACACCATCGTTCAGCGGGCCATGGCCGCAAAAAGCATTCACCAGGGTCGCATGGGTGGATTGTTTGCTGCTTTGTTGAAAGCGCTCACCGTATTTATTATCGTCATGCCCGGGATTGTAGGCTTGGTGCTTTTGAAAGACGGATTTTTCACCACCCCTCCTGAAACGGAAGATCAGATCTACTCGGCGATGGTGCGCTCGTTGCTGCCCAGTGGGCTTATCGGTATCACGTTATCCGGATTGGTCGCCGCTTTGATGAGCTCGGTCGATTCCAATATCTGCTCTGCATCAAGTTTGATCACGCTCGACTGGTATCAACCGGCAAGGCCAAATGCCTCGGAAAAAGAGCTGGTGAAAGTTGGTCGGGTTGTGGGTGCTTTGATAATAATCATGGGAATGTTTTGGGCGTTATGGGTTATCCCGCATTTCAAATTCCTCTTCGATTACCTGGCTAAGTTTAACTCTTACTCCGTCGGCGGATTGCTAGCCTGTTTCATCGGAGGTCTGGTTTCTCCCTATCCGAATCGAAAAGCCGGTTTCTGGACCCTGGTCATAGGTTCCTTTCTAGGACTGTTTCTCTGGCTGGTTGCGGATAACTCAGCGATAGGTGCCTGGGCTCACTCAGTGGGGTTGGGATTCCTGGATATGCATTTTCTTCATGCGGCGGTATTTCTAACTGTGCTTGGTTTCGTCCTTCTATTTGCCATCACTTTTTTAACGAAAGGAGATGGCCGAGAATCGTTTGCGGAAATGAAGAGCACTCGGTTGATGGGAATGGAACCTACCACTGCGGAGAACAAGCAGTTCAAACTTTGGCTCGGGATAGTCGCTGTTGTTTACGTTGGGATCTACTTGATGTTCATGTAGGGACAAATTGCTGAGCTCGCTGAGAAATAGACCTCAAAAATTTCAGTCATACTAAATGAGTTTTGAGGACAGAGTTTCCCTCTGTAAATCAGCGGTAGCGGCAAGACTACCTTGCGGAGTGCTGCATCTACAAGTGAAGCAATTAATAACACAGCGACTTGACGAGATTCTCATACATCCTGCCCTCGAATGCCGATTAAATGCAAAACAACAAGCATTAACCCAACAACACATTGTTATCGGAATCTACGGTCTCTATAATAAACCTCATCGTAAGTTATTAAGACTACACAATCCGCGCCTCCCTTTGTTTCTGAATTAGCGTCCTAAAAAGAAGACTTGATTACACTACAAAGATGCTGGTTGATGG